>JBDNHG010000349.1:0-2725 GCA_041688925.1 Acidimicrobiales bacterium
CGCCGGCACGACCGGCACGCTTGGTGACAATCTCGAACCAGCCGACGATGCTGACCAGGGCACGCGCCTTGCGCTCGGCGGCATGGTCGCTATTCTCGCCGCCTCCGGCCTTTTGCACCTGTGGGCTGGTCAACCTGTTTGGCAAGATCCGGTCGACGAATTCGTCGATGCGGGGGGCTTCCTCGGATGGATGATCGGTGCACCGCTGCACGGTGCATTCAAGGGCATCGGCGCCGCGATCGTGCTCATCGGGCTCTTGATCATCGGCATCGTCGTGATCACCGCCATGTCGGTTGCGCTCTGGTGGGGCGCAGGCGCTCGACGCATGGATGCGCTCGGCGGGTCCGTGCAACGGATGTGGGGCCACCTGACCGGTGTCGAGCCCCAGTACGTATCGCAGCACCTCTCGCAGCGCAGCGATGACATATTGCTCGAAGACCCGTCGGCGCCAATCATTGTTGGCGGTCAGCAGGTCGGCGAGTATCGACGCGGCGATGGGGCTGCGAAACCCAAACGATCTCGTGGCCGCAAGCGCGATACCGATGGTGACGTTGCGACGAAGAACGCCGTCGATCCGCTACTCGAGGAAGCCGCCTCTCCGGCCACCAAAGCCAGCAACTCGGCAAAACCATCCAGTTTCAGCGACCTTGCCACTGCCGCCACTGCTACCGCCACTGCGGCGACCAACACTGCCACCGAGGACGAAGCGCCGGCCCCCAAACCGAAACCACGCAAGAAGCCCAAGATCACTGTCGCCGACAGCGGTGAGGGCGATCCGACCACACTCGCGCTGAGGCCGAGCGTTGAGGATTCCGATTGGAAGTTGCCGCCGCTGTCACTTCTCAATAGCGGCGGAGCACGAGCTGTCGATCAAGAAGCTGTCGCAGAGCAGGGCCAACGACTCGAGCGGGCTTTGGCCTCGCACGGCGTCGATGCCCATCTGGTTGGCATGGTGGTTGGCCCGACGGTCACCCGTTTCGAACTCGAGTTGGGCGAAGGCGTCAAGGTGGCTCGCATCACCAGCCTGAGCCGCGACATCGCCTATGCAATGGCATCCGCCGACGTCCGAATCCTTGCGCCGATCCCCGGACGCCAAGCCATCGGTGTCGAAGTGCCAAACGCGGACCGACAGATTGTTGCCCTCGGCGATCTGCTTCGTTCGAAAGAGGCGGCGAAAGCAACCCACCCGCTCGAAGTTGCCATCGGCCGCGATATTCAGGGCCGCGCCATGCTCATGAACCTGGCCAAGATGCCCCACCTGCTCATTGCTGGTGCCACTGGTTCGGGCAAGTCTTCGGGCATCAACAGCATCATCACCTCGATTCTGATGCGCTCGACGCCGGCCGACGTACGCATGATTCTGGTCGACCCGAAGATGGTCGAGATGACGCAATACGAGCGGGTGCCACACCTGCTCACCCAGCCCGTGACCGACCCCCGCAAGGCAGCGAATGCGCTGGCCTGGGCGTGTCGTGGGATGGATCGCCGCTACGAGCTGCTTGCCGGACAGGGCTTCCGTGACATCGCCGGATTCAACAAGGCGTTCGACTCGGGGCAATTCGACAAGGACAACGCGGTCATCGAAGCGAACGAGGACGACACTCGCCGCCAGATCAGCCGGCTGCCGTTCATCCTGATCGTCGTCGACGAGCTCGCTGACCTGATGATGGTCGCGGCCCGCGACGTCGAAGATTCGATTTGTCGCATTGCACAAAAGGCGCGCGCCGTCGGTATCCACCTGATCATCGCAACGCAGCGGCCGTCGACAAACGTCATCACCGGCATCATCAAGGCCAACGTTCCGGCTCGCGTCGCGTTCTCGGTTTCGAGCCTGACCGACAGCCGGGTGATCCTCGATCAGCCAGGCGCCGAGCGACTCATTGGGCAGGGTGACATGTTGATGTTGTCGCCGACATCGAGCGCTCCCGATCGTATTCAGGGCTGCTGGGTCGAAGAATCTGAAGTCCGCAAGGTCGTCAACATGTGGCGCCAACAGGCCGACGATCTCAAGATCGACGAGTCGGTGAGCGAAGCAGAGATCATCGACGGAAGCGCCAGCGCCAACGGCGCCATAGGCAGCTCCTCAGGCAGCGGCGGCGCAGGCAGCGATGCTGGTAGCGACGACGAGTTGTACATACAGGCAAAAGAGCTCGTGGTCAGCTCGCAGCTCGGTTCGACCTCGATGCTCCAGCGCGAACTCAAGGTGGGCTTCGCCCGGGCCGGGCGTTTGATGGACCTGCTCGAAGAAAACGGTGTCGTCGGCCCGTCTATCGGCTCAAAGGCACGCGAAGTACTCGTCTCCGAGGGCGACTGAACGTCGCAACATCGACCACGCATCGTTGACAGCGCATCATTAGATACGCGGCGTTCGGGAACAGTGAGCGATCTCGCGGGGTTCCCGTTCCATGCGCCGCCTTATCGTTCTGCTCACCTTGTTTGGTTTGCTGGCAACTGCATGTCGAGGCAGCACGGGCGATGTCGCCGCCGAGGCCACAGCAGAGGACTCAGCTGAAGCCGTTCGTAGTGAGGAACCGCCGGACCCCAACCAAAGGGCTACACCGAGGTCCTCTGTCGACGAACCGGCCAATGCCGATAACTCCAACGATGCCAGTGTTGTTGGGGCCTCTACCTGTGGTTTCGGCGCTGCCCTGACCCCGGACCGGGTCGAGATCGATCAGATTCCCGGTGACGGCCGCGACGACACGGTCTCGGCGCTGAATGACCC
>JBDNHG010000350.1:0-2543 GCA_041688925.1 Acidimicrobiales bacterium
CGTCGCAACTCGGGTTGTGACGACTCGCCGACGCGAACGACCAGCCACACGATCGCAACGACCATCACAACTGCAAGCGCTATTGAGGCTGCGCCGAGCCCGGCGGCGTCACCGATTACGCCGACCAGCAATGGTCCAGCGATGCGTCCACCGTCCTGCATGACCGACATGCCCGCAAGAAACGGGCCGGGTGCGTCGGGTGGTGCCAAGTCGCTTCCCAACGTCAACATCGAACCGGCGCCCAGGCCGTTGCCAACCCCGATCAGAGCGCCCGCGAGCACGACCTGCATCGTCGACTCACTCATGCCCAGCCAGACCAGGCCACACGCGATGAGCGCGAATGCGGGGACCATCGCCTGTAGCCGACCAAAGCGATCCATGATCCAACCTGCGGCGGGGAACAGCGCCAGGTCGGCGGCCGTGCTCACGGTCACGATGGCGCCGACCTCGGTTGCAGACATACCGAGGTCATCCGCAATCAATGGCAGCACGACGAACCTGCCCTCGCGAACCAACATGACGAGCAGCGGCACCCAGCCAGCGACCAAGAGCCGTCGCCAGTGCAGCCGCAATCCGGCGAGAAGTCCGCGGTTCGACTGGGCGTGAGCTAACTCGGGAAGCAGCGCCAACTCGTCGCGCTGGGGCAGCACCGCTGGGATGAGGCCGATCGCAGCGGTTGCGGCCGCGACAAGAAAGGTGCCTCGGAAACCAATCAGATCGACCAACACGCCGCCGATCACTGGTCCGAGGAGGAATGCGACACGGAATGAGCCGCCGACAAAACTCAACGCTCGGCCCCGTTCTCCAATGGCTACACGCCGGGTGACATAGGTCTGGCGCGACAGACGCAACGCACTGTTCGCCGCCCCGAAGAAGATGCGGGCGCAGACGAGCAGCGCCGCTGCTCCGGTGAAGCCGAGCACCACGGTCGACAGCGCCATGACGATGAACGCACCGATCATCGTCGATCGTTCACCGAAGCGAGCCAAGGCACTTCCGACCGGCAGGCCCCCAAGCGATGCGCCGATTCCTACGCCGGCGAGTACCACCGAGGTTGCAGCGATCGACAGTCCCTGATCCTTGAGATAGAGCGGAAGAACAGGCACGAGCATCGCCAGCCCGATAGTTCCGATCATGATTGGCAGGTATGTCGGCAGCACCAACCGCCGCAAGGTGCGCATGGTTGATGACCGCTGTGTTGATGACCGCTGTGTTGATGACCGCTGTGTTGAGGAACGCTGTGTTGAGGAACGCTGTGTTGAGGAACGCTGTGTTGAGGAATGCGGTTCTGACGGCATCGGCGTCAACGCGGCCCGACGTAGCGGGCCCGGGGCCTGAAGCGCAAGGGTGCTTCGTCGTACTCTTCGATCGAGTGAGCAATCCACCCGGCTGTGCGAGCGACTGCGAAAATCGTTTCGCCCGCGTCGGGTTCCATGTGCGCAAGCCAGGTGAACGCACCAAGTGCCAAATCGACATTCGGGAACTCATCGCGTCGCTCGCCAACAACGTCTCGTACCCGATACACGTGCTGCAATCGGGGGTCGTCGGCCCAGGCCTCGACCACCAGCGTCATCAGCGCGCTGTACCGCGGATCTTGCTGGGTATAGAGCGTGTGACCAAAGCCAGGTACTCGACCATGCAATCGCAACGCCTCGCCGACCGCCAGAGTCGCATCGTTGAGTCGGGCCGACTCGACGAATAGTTCGTGCACCGCCGAACTCGCTGCGCCGTGCAGGGGGCCACCAATCACACCCAGTCCAGAAGTGACGACCGAGTAGGGGTCGGCCCGGACCGATGCTGCGATGCGGGCCGCAAACGTCGACGCGGCCAATCCGTGGTCAGCCAGCAGGGCGAGTGCAACGTCGAGCACATGGCGCTCTTTTGTTGTTCCGCGACGTTTGGTCAAGCGCCGCCACAATGCAGTAGCGATCGTCGAGTCGCTGCCTCGTGCTGCGGTCGACAAGCCGTGCACCATTGCAGTGATCATGCGTCGGCCGGCTGAGCGCACACTGCGTGGCGACAGGTCGTGCCGCAGCGGGTCTGATGCCGAGGCGGCTGCCACAAGGGATCGCAGCCCGTCGATTCCTGCGAGTTCGGTCACGAGTTCGGGCTCGGCATCGGGCCAGGTTTCGTCGACGGCCGCTTCCCACAACAGATCGGCGATCTCGCAGAACGACATGCCGCTACTCACCAAAGCGATGAGATCATGGCCACGCACCAACAATGCTTCGTCGCTGACCTGGGTCACGGCCGTTGCGATGACCGTTCGCAGCTCACCTTCGGTTCGATCACGCTTACCCAACCGCAACGCCTCGAGTTCGGCCGGATCGAACAGGCTGGTGCGCCCGTCGAGAGCCACTTGGCGATGCAACAGACCACGACTGACATAGGCGTACAGCGTCTGACGTTTCACGCCAAGTCGGGCCGCCGCCTCTGTTGCGGTGACCAGCCTGGACTCATCCATCGACATCTATTGAGGTCGCGTCATCACAGTGATGCGCACTGCGGGAAGATTCAGGTCCATTGGCTTCCTTCGATGATGA
>JBDNHG010000351.1:0-1595 GCA_041688925.1 Acidimicrobiales bacterium
CTCACCTTGGCTGCCGCCGGCCCTGCATGGGCGTTCTTTGTGAACTTCGTCAGCTTCGGCGCGGTGCTGATTGCGTTATGGATGATTTACGTGCGTACCGGCCCAACCGGTGGAAATCGTGAACCGGTCGCGACGATGCGCGACTTCATCGAGACGATTCGTTGGATTCGCACCCACGACGGCATTTCACAAGCCATCGTGACCGTTGGCCTGGTCGGCCTGCTCGGTATGCCGATTCAGGTGCTTGCTGTTGTTTTCGCCGAAGATGTCTTCGACCGTGGCGCAACTGCCTATGGACTGATGCTGACCATGATCGGCATCGGCGCGGTGGCGACTGCGCCCTTCATCGCCGGCCGGGGCGCACGCATATCTCGATCCCGTCTCGAAGGCGGAGCGTTGATCGTGTACACCGCCGGCCTGTTGGGGTTCGCGTTGGCGCCGAATCTGATCACGGCTTTTGCTGCTCTGCTGTTTGTCGGATCGGCTCATCTCACCTCAGCCAGCGTGCTGAACACCGCCGTGCAAGTGCAGGTGCCCGAGGACCGGCGCGCCAAGGTGCTCTCGGTGCACATGATGGTGGTGACCCTGTCGAGCCCCGTCGGACAACTGTTGCTGGGCCAGATCATGGCCCGTTTCGCTCCTCGTGCAACGATGGTCGGGGCCGGCCTGCTGATGGGAATCGTGGCGGCAATCTTCATCGTGACCCATCGCCTCGACAGCCTTGATGACGACGGGTCTGTCGCCGTCACGAGCGACTGAGCCGCCCCGGTCAGCTTACGTTGACCGCAACCAAGGGTTCAGCACGGTGCGAAAACTACGGGTTCATGTGGGTGGTCATGAGTAGCAATGTGGCGAATCGGCGGGAATGCAACCAGCTTTTTCGTACCCAAGATTCGATACTCGTCGTGTGTCCTTCGTCTCGCGGGCGCGCTCAGAGGCACTATCGGCCGTACCCTTCGAGTGATGTCAACTCGCCGCCGGCGTTGAATACCCACATTTGCCCGTGGGTACCCGCAGTGGCAACAAGGAGCACACCATGAGTGGAGACAGCCCTCGAAGACACGCGATCGAGGCGATCGCGGAGTATCGACTTCCGTCCGCGTCGTTCGATGAGAACGAAACACCTGGGGAGTTGTTCGGAAAGAACGTCTTCTCCCAGACGGTGATGCGGCAACGTTTGCCGAAGAACGTCCACGACTCGGTCATGGCGACCGTCGAAGACTCGACGCCGCTTGACCCAACAGTCGCCGACGTGGTTGCGTCCGCAATGAAGGACTGGGCCCTCGACAACGGCGCCAGCCACTACGCCCACGTCTTCTACCCGCTCACCGGTCTCACCGCCGAGAAGCACGACAGCTTTCTCGAGCCTGATGGCCAGGGTGGTGCCGTCTCAGAATTCAGCGGCAAGGCATTGGTGCAGGGTGAGCCCGACGCATCGAGTTTCCCCAACGGTGGACTTCGCGAGACCTTCGAAGCACGTGGCTACACCGCGTGGGACGTCACCAGCGAGGCCTACATCCTCGAGAACCCCAACGGCAAGACACTGTGCATCCCCACAGTGTTCATCTCGTGGACCGGTGAGGCGCTCGACAAGA
>JBDNHG010000352.1:0-3321 GCA_041688925.1 Acidimicrobiales bacterium
AAATCGTGTAGTGAACGAATGGGCATCGCAAACTTCCTACGTCAGGCGAGCATGCGAGCGGCAGCAATGACCACGTTCACGGCATTGGTTTCGGCCATGCCAATCGTGGATTCGTCGGGCGTTTCTTGTTGGTGGCGATTGACGAGCACACCGGCAACGCACCCGGCCCGCCAGCCCTGCGAGGAACACATGGTGAACAGCGTGGCCGACTCCATCTCGTAGTTGAGCACGCCGATCGCTTGCCATTCATCGGCGCTTCCGCGGAAGCGGGGGAGTACCCGGCCCGACACAGTGTCGTAGCGCTCTTGTCCGGGGTAGAAGGTGTCAGACGAGGCCGTAATGCCGACGTGGTAGTTCACGCCCACCTCTTTCGCAGCGGTCACGAGCGCAGTCGTGCACTCGAAGTTCGACGCCGCCGGATACTCGATTGGGGCAAAGTGACCGCTGGCCCCGTCGAGCCGCACCGAGGCTTGCGTGACGATGACGTCGCCGACGGCGATCTCGGGCTGGATGGCGCCGGTCGTGCCGACCCGCAGAAAGGTACGGATTCCGAGTTGGGCGAGCTCTTCGACTGCGATTGAGGTCGACGGTCCGCCGATTCCTGTGGAACACACAATGACCGGGTGACCGTCGAGGTAACCACGCCAACTCGTGAATTCACGATTGCTCGCCAGGAAGACGGGATCGTCCATATGGCGGGCAATCGACTCAGAGCGGGCCGCGTCACCGGGCACGATCGCCAGCGTTGCGCCCGCCAATTGCTCGCGGGTCAGATCAAGATGGAACACCTCAGACATGCCCGGATGGTAGGCCGAATCAGCGGCTGTCGACCGGTTCGTCGTCGACTAGCGTGCGTTGCACCACGCAACGAGAACGAGCTACATGCCTTCTGATTTCGCCCTCAAGACCATGAACACCGTGCATCGCACGATGATGAAGTTCAGCGGCGGTCGCCTTGGCTGGACCGCAGGCAAGATGCCGGTGCTCGAACTCACGGTGACCGGCCGCAAAAGCGGTCAGCCGCGATCGACGATGTTGACGGCCCCGTGGCAAGACGGCGACTCGATGGCGATCATTGCGTCGGCCGGCGGCAACGACAGCCATCCGGCCTGGTTTCTGAACCTGCGCGACGATCCTGCGGTCACGGTGCGCACCGAAGCCGGAACTCGCAAAATGAAAGCTCGCATCGTCGCGGGCGATGAGCGATCCGCTATCTGGAAAGCGGTCACCACCAAGTATTCGAACTACGCCGACTATCAGTCGAAGACCGAACGAGAGATTCCCGTCATCGTGCTCGACCCCGCCTGAGTCGACGCATCAGCGGTAGTCAGACGCCGCAGGCGAGCGTGCCGGCGAACCCCGAGCCAGAGTGCGCTGCGGGTCGACTATCTTCGCGACATGGCAACGATCACGGTTCGGCGTCCTGCGTTCGAGTGGCCAGCAGATCTGCCGGTATTGCCGATGCCCGACGATCCGTCGCGCTCGTGTGAGCTCGTTGCGTTGTCGTTCACGCTCCCGTACCTCGAGCCATATCTGATTCGCACGATGCGGGTGGCGGGCAAGCAGGTCGACGATCCCGAGCTGCGAGCCGAGATGAAGGCATTCTCGGGTCAAGAAGCGCAGCATTATCAAAACTATGCCCGCATCAACGACGTCGTCCGAGCGCAACTCAGTCCGGCCGCAGCGATGGCGATGCGAAAGCTCGAAGATGATCTCGAAGCCGACTACCGCCGCTTCTCCGACGAGAAGTCGTTGGCATTCAACCTGGCCTATGCCGAAGGGTTCGAGGCCATGACGTTCGCGCTCGCCCGGTCGGTCATGGGTGATCCCGACAGCGCAAGTACTGCGGTGCCCGAGTGGATCAATCTCATCGCTTGGCATCTCGCCGAAGAGATCGAACATCGCACCGTGACCTTTGACGCGTACGACGCCGTGGTTGGCCGTTACCCCTACCGAGTCGCCGTCGGCTCATGGGCACAGCTCCACTATCTCCGGGCGCTCTTGCGCATGGCCAAGGTGGTGCAGCGTGACACCGTCGACCCCGAAGCCTCGATGCGCAAGGTGGTTGCGCAGGCGGCACGTCGCAACTGGCGCAGCGGCATGATCCCCGGCACGCTGCGAGCCAACCTGCCGTCATACAATCCTCGCAACGTTCCGATCTCTGATGCGGTGCGGTTCATCGCCGCAACCCAAGGTGTCGATCTCGATTGAGACACGCAGCCGACTCGCTCACGCTGGCCGCATCGGGGCTCGAGTTCAGTGCGATTCATGCCGGGGTGGGCAACGAGTCGGTGGTGGTGTGCCTGCATGGCTTTCCCGATTCACCAGCGACGTTCCGCTATCAGATCGCGCCGCTCGTCGAGGCCGGCCATCGGGTCATCGTGCCGACGCTGCGGGGATACGAGCCGTCGTCGCAACCGGCCGATGATGACTACTCGCTGACCATGCTCGCCGACGACGTCGTTGGATGGCTCGACCATCTCGGCATCGAACAGGCGCACATCGTCGGTCACGACTGGGGAGCCGTGATCGCCTATGTGACAGCTGCTCGCCACCACGATCGAATAGTTACGGCAACAGCAATGGCAGTGCCACCACTTGCGGCAATTCCGGCGGCCGTTCGCAGGGTGCCCCGACAACTCGCGCGCTCGTGGTACATGACGTTTTTCCAGCTGCCCAAGCTCTCAGATCGAGCATTGCGCGGTCGCGATTGGTGGCTGCTGCGCCGGTTATGGCGAAGCTGGTCACCTGGCTACACACTGTCCGACGCCGAATGGCAGGCACTACGGCAGCAGTTCGAACAGCCCGGCGTCATCAAGGCGGCTCTTGCGTACTACCGGCAGAACGCAACGCCGCCGATCCTGCTCGGGCTGCGCTCGACGCCAGCGATGCAGCTGGCCGAAATTCCGGTGCCCACGCTCATCATCAACGGAGCCGACGACGGGTGCATGGACCGTCGCCTGTTTGACGCCGCCATCGACCCGGCAGATTTCCCAGCCGGCATGCGCCATGTCGAGGTTGCTGATGCAGGCCCAGGCCACAATGATCTCTTCGAGCCGATCAGTCAACGTCCGCTGGAAGTCCGCCTTGCTCCGCTGCGGCTGTGTCCTCGCGGCGGGCAGCCGCGGACGCGTGCCTGAGACGCAAGAATCGCCTGCGCAAGTTGTTCTGCGTGTAGCTGATGGTGCGGCCATGCCACATACCCCTTGGTGCTCACTCGCGTCCGGTCACGATGGCCGGTAGCAAGAATATGGGGGACCGGTGAGGTCAAGCCGACACGTTGGTTAGCGCTTGCTTCTGTCGAGCTGCGCTGCGAAGTGT
>JBDNHG010000353.1:0-5576 GCA_041688925.1 Acidimicrobiales bacterium
AGGCCATACCCCAGGACCGCTCACGTTTGCGTCGCGTCACACGCTCGACGCCTTCACTTCTACCGTGCGCTGTCTCTTTGCGGACCTCGAACACCACAAGAGCATCGGCCATCTGCACGTCTTTCTGGCGGCGCCACTCTCCGCGAGTGTCAATTTCGGCCGGGTGTGGCCCGTCGATAACACCGCTCCGCGAATGACGATCTACCACCGGACCGACAATGCATATACCCCGGCGGTCGATCTTCCTCGAACGGCCAGCGAGCCCATCTCAGTTTCGACCACGGAGAAGTAGCCATGCAACACGCAACGTATTTCGGAGACTTCCTCCGCGACCAAGTCAACCTCAACCAGAGCCGACTCGATGTTCTCGAAGAGCGCGTCGACGCCGTCTACGCAGCGTTGTGCGCTGACGTGACCGTTGGTTCGATCGTTACGGGGAAAATCCCGCAAGGGTCATGGCCGCACCGGCTGATCAACAAGCCGAAGCCCAATGGCGATTTCGACGCCGACTTTCTCCTGGAAATGGACGAGGTCGATGGCTGGGAACCAAAGCAGTACATCAACGAGGTCTACAACGCTCTACACCGACACGGCACCTACTCCAAACAGACCCACGGCCGGAAGTGCCGCTGCGTATACCTGGAATACGCGCCAGCGAATCTCGTCGGCTGCCACCTCGACATCGTGCCCTTCATCACGTTGGCCGACGGCCGTCGCGTGATCGTCAACCGCGACGACAACGTCTGGGAGCCTGACCCAGGGTCGACTGACCCCGAGGCGTTCTCGTTATGGGTGGCGCGCCGAGACGAGCTCACCGACAAAAACTTCCGCAAAGTGGTACGTCTCATGAAGTACTTGCGCGATGAACGGGGCAGCTTCAACGGCGTGAAGTCCGTCATCTTGACAACCATCTTGGGCTTGCAAGTCACCGAACTCTCCGCTTTCGACTCTGACCGCTACAAGAACTTGCCAACCGCTCTTATCCACATCGTCGAGGACCTCGACGCCTGGCTCCAGGCGCGGCCAGTGAAACCCCACATCGAGAATCCAAACCGTGACGGCACGAACTTCGATCACCGGTGGGAACCCGAGACCTACAGCAACTTCCGCGACAGGATCCACAGCATCGCAGCAGACATGCGGACCGCGTACGACGAGGAGGACGACAAGGCGAAGTCAATAGCGGCCTGGCAAGCACTCTTCGGTGAGAGCTTCACGCCACCCCCACCAGCGCCCCCGAAGATCAGGACCAACCCGGTCACCAGTGCTGCAACAGCTGGGCTAGCAGCAAGTCGCTCTTCACGTTCTGGCCGTGCCGGCTGAACCATGATAGCTACCGGCGCTCCTGACCAACAGCTCCAGCGGATCCTCGAGTCCGTTGAGAAGGTTGTGGACTCTATTGATGTCTTCCGGATTTCGAAGGCGACTGTGAGCGACAGCACCGTCACGATCACGCTAGTTGTAAGCACGAGCGAATTTGTCGCCGGCGACGAAGGCCTCCCGGTGCAGCGCTTCGAGAAGCTAGCCATCACCTTCGACCGCTCATTTCCCTATTCAGTACCCAGGGCGACCGTGGACCATTGGCGTTGGGTCGGCTTCCCCCACGTTCTACAGGGCACTGTGCTGTGTCTATTCCTTGATCCAGCCACCGAGTGGGACCCCGGGACTGGCGCCGCTGGATTCCTCGCCAGGCTCTGGGATTGGCTCGCGACGGCAATGCCTGGCGAGTTCGACCCAGCCACTTCTCTCTATCACCCCGTGGGCGGGGTACTTCATCGAACCCCCGGCGCATCCACGGTGGTCGTCGACAAAGCCCTACCCTTCGACGGCTCAACTCTGCGCTTTCAACGAATCGCTCTGCAACGGAAATCGCCGTATCGAATTGATGTCGCGGCGTGGCATCGCGACAAGACCCTTGCCGGAATCCACACGGGCCTGCTGGTCGTACTTCCGCAGATGTTGCCGTTCGGAGCGGGGCATCATCTCTCAACCCTGATAACTATTGTTGGTCAGCAGCAATCCAACGGCGCACGCAAGAAGCTCCTCAAGAAACTTCGACAGACCGCCGCAGACTTGAAGCTCAACGAGCCGCTGCAGATCGTCTTCGCGGTGCCGAACCAAGCTCAGTCTGGTGACTCGCGCCTCCATCTCATTGCTGCCAGCATCGCCCATCAGAACATTGAGGCGACTCTGGAAGCCTCGAGCAGCCATCGCAGCGGGCAGCCTGCACCGGAAGGGGAACCAGCCGTAGAGTGGCTGTACGTCGATGACGTCCGCGAGGCAATCCATGTGCGACGCGACGCCGAGCGCCCAACGGATGCCTTCGCAGGCCTATCGATCGAGATGTGGGGATGTGGCGCACTCGGCTCGTGGCTCGCAGAACTCCTCATCCGAGCCAATATCGCTCGCATTGTCTTGCGCGACCCTGGAATAGTGACAAAGGGACTTCTGGTACGTCAGAACTACACCGAACTCGACGTCGGACGTCCCAAAGCCGAGGCTCTCGCTGACCGATTGTTGGCGATCAACAACAATCTAGATGTCCGGTCGGTCGTCGGAGGCTGCGAAGGTGCCCTTGTCAATCCGGAGCCTTGCGACCTCATCATCGATGCCACAGTAAATACCCGAGTCGCATCGATGATCGAGGCATGCCAAAAAGCCGGGGAACTCGCCGCGCCCATAGTCCAGATCGCCACAGACAATGACACAGCGACGCTCGGAATCATCACGATCTGCCAACCCAAGTCTGGCCACTCGACCAACGATGTCGATGAAGCCCTCCGAACAAGATGCACAAACGATGCGAACCTGACGCCGTTCATGACGTTCTGGGACCATGACAGCACTCCCCCGCTCACCCCCAGCCAGGGCTGCTCGGTACCGACGTTTCGCGGGTCAAGCGCCGACGCCGCTGCGGTGGCCGCGGACGGTATCAGCCTTATCGCGACCGCACTCCGGCGCCGCTTGAGCGGCGGCTACCTCTTTGCGACATCCCACTCCAACCGCTCACTACCCGGGCAAACTCATGTTGGCCTCGATGTTGTTGCCTGATGTGACGGCCCAAGCCAAGCAGTTGCTGTGCTGTCGCACCTAGCGTGCAGATGACTTGGTAGCGGTCTGAGGAACCCCGGTCCCTTGCGAATGGCGGACGACACATGTCACCCTTGTACTTCACCGACCGTTTGGCTATTTCGGTGAGCCCAATGGCAGCGACAGTGCGTTTAGGTAGCAAATGCAGCGAGTCGTTGGTGCTTGACCACTACCTGGAAACGCTGGCGTCCAAGCCGGGAGCGCTTGCTGGAGCCACCGCCCTGGTCGCCGCCAACAAGTCCCGTACCTTCACCGCAGAGCACGACAGCTATCTCGCAGCGGCCCGTCGCCATCTCGGTGACAAGCCCGGAAATCTTCGCATCAAGGAATGATGGGCGATGTTTCATGCTGCTCGGCCGACGAATCGCTGCTTCGAGGTTCGCCCTGCTTGCCCTTCAATGAGACCGTGATTTCGTCGGCCTCGAGGGCAATATGTGGAACTCGCGGCACCACATTTGCCTCGTCCCAGAGGTCGCGGGCGAGCATTGTCTGCCAGACCTTGAGCATGTCGGCGTTGGTGAACAGCAGCTGGTAGAGCCGACCGTTGCGTTCCTCTTGATCGAGCATGACGCCCTTGAAGATGCGCTCGTACTCGAGCAGGAAGTCGTCGAAGTTGTTGGCCTTGGCGAACTCGACGACTGTCGGGTCGGCACGGACTCCGAGGTCGAGCTTCTCGGCTTCGAGCTTGTCGCGTTCGTCGAGATCGGCACCGTACTGTTCGTTCATCGCTTCGATCACCTGAGCGAACACGTCCGTCGGCGGTTCCTCGCCGGGTCCGCGTGGTGTGCCGTCTAAGTAGGCATCGCCCGCTTCGATGTTCCCAGGCTCCAACTCGATCTCGGTCTCTTCGACTTGGGTAAGACGAAGATGGGTGAGCGTCACCTTGTCGCCGACGTCGATTGCACCAGTTATCTCCCGTGGGATGACCTTGAGCGCAGCCTTGACGAACACGTAGAGCCGTTCCAGCTCTTCATCGGTGAACGACATGATGTGCGACAGAAATGAGTACGCCCTCGTGAACGCATCGCCTGTGTCCACAAAGATGATCTGAACCTCTTCTGGCGCACTGCTGAAGCGCACTACGAACTTGTCCAGCAGGCTTTGGATCTTCTTGAGTTGCCGATCCTCGGGCGAGGCCCCGAACCAGACGTTCGAGGCCAGCCGGATCTCGTCAGGGTCGAGTAAACCGGTGTCGTCGAGTTGCCGCCGCAAGTCCCACAGCTTGTCGAAGCTGGTGACGTTGGTGATCTTGCCTTCGTAGTACGGTTGGAACGCTGCCTCGATCTGGTCTGCTGTGTTCCGGAAGTCGACGACGTAGACATGTTCCTTCTTCACGCCCGGCGCTGAGTACGACCGGTTCAGACGCGACAAGGTCTGCACTGCGTTGAGGCCCGACAGTGTCTTGTCAACGAACATGGTGTCGAGCAACGGGTCGTCGAAGCCGGTCTGGTACTTCTCCGCGACGATCAGGATCTGGTACTCACCCTGCGGGTGCGGATACTTGCCAAGGAACCGGGCGGAGGTCTGCTTGTCGGAGAAACCATTCATCCCCGCCTCGGTCTGATCGACACCGTTGTCGTCGTCGATAGAGCCCGAGAACGCGACGAGCGACTTGATATGCAAGTAGCCGTTGGCCTCGATGTGGAAGTCGATGGCCTGTTTGTAGCGGACCGCTGCGGCACGCGATTCGGTGACGACCATCGCCTGCGCCATGCCGGCGAGATGTCGCATCGTCTCGGAGCGAACGTGCTCCACAATGATCGCCGCCTTCTCCGAGATCATCGACGGGTTCTGATGCACAACGCGGCGGATCGCCGAGTTCACACGCGAGACCGGCACCTCATTCGAGTCGTACTCCGGATCGGCCGATGCGATCCTCCAATACGTCTCATAGGTCGTGTAGTTCTCCAAGACGTCGAGGATGAATCCCTCTTCAATCGCCTGGCGCATCGTGTACAGATGGAACGGCCGTTTCGGAGAGCCATCGGGTTGTTCGGTGCCGAACATCTCAACGGTGCGGTCTTTCGGCGTTGCCGTGAAAGCGAAGAACGAGATGTTGGGCTGGCGCCCGCGTGAAGCGAGCACCGCTGCGATAGCGGACGACGAGTCGAAATCAGGATCAGACGAATCGACCTCAACGCCGGCACCTAGGATCTCCTTGAGTGCCCGGTTTGCTTCCCCGGTTTGCGAGGAGTGGGCCTCGTCGGCGATCACTGCGTAGTTGCGAGCTTTGAACTCTTCGTCACCGACAAGCTTGCCGATGACGTAAGGGAACGACTCGAGCGTGACGGTGATGATCTTCGCGTTGGATCGCAGGGCTGCGAGGAGCTGAGTCGACTTCGAACCCCGGCCTTCGATCACGGTCTGCACAGCCCCGGCGGTCCGTTCGAATTGCTCGACGTTGCGGCGCAGTTGTTCGTCGAGCACGCGACGGTCGGTGATGACGATGACCTTGTCGAAGAGCCTCGTGTCGTCGGGGCCGTCCA
>JBDNHG010000354.1:0-5642 GCA_041688925.1 Acidimicrobiales bacterium
AGAGACGTCACCGGCCAGACCCGATGCAACCAGGGCGTCACGGTGGCGCCACCAGAGCCGCCGATGCGGCGCACGGCATGAGTTTCGCGTCTACGCTGTCCGACACGCTGGTGGATGCCAGCACCTTGGAGGAGGAAATACGTATGAAACGATTGAAACTGCTCGCGCTGCTTGCCGTTTTCGCTCTGTTCGCCGCGGCCTGCGGTGGTAGCGATAGTGACAGCACCGACGACACCGCGTCTGACAGCGACACGACCGAGGTCGAAGCCAACGACGGCGCCGATGCCGGCGACGACGAAGCAATGGACGACGACGCTGGCGACGACCCAGAACCTGCCGACGACGTAGAACCTGCCGACGACGAAACACCAGCGTCGACCGGATCAGCTGCTGGCACCGGCGGCGACCTCGACCTGCTGCAGTGGCAGGCACCATCATCGGCCAACCCGCTGCTCTCTGGCGGCACCAAGGACCTGCTCGCAGGCAGCCTGGTTGTTGAACCACTGGCACGTTGGAATCCAGGCGGCGATCAGCTGGTAGCAACGCTCGCCGCTGAGATCCCTTCGACTGGCAACGGAATCTCCGAAGATCTGACCCAAATCACTTGGAAGCTCCGCGACGACATCCTTTGGTCCGACGGCACGCCGTTCACGGCCGATGACGTCCTGTTCACTTACGAATACTGCACCGACGAAGCCACTGGCTGCGCAACCGACGAGTTCACCAACGTCGAAAGTGTTGTCGCCGACGACGACTACACGGTCACCGTCACCTTCAGTGCCCCGCAGGCGTTCCCGTTCACTCCGTTCGTTGGTTACACCAACCCCATCATTCAGCGAGCACAGTTCACTGAATGCATGGGCGCTGCATCAACCAGCTGCACCGAGCAGAACTTCGGTCCAATCGGCACCGGTCCTTACATGATCACTGACTTCCGCGCTGAAGACACCGTGACCTACACCTTTAACCCGAACTTCCGTGGCAACGCCGAAGGTCAGCCGTTCTTCGAGAACGTCACCATCAAGGGTGGCGGCGACGCCGAAGCAGCAGCACGTTCAGTCCTCGAAATCGGCGAAGCCGATTATGCGTGGAACTTGCAGGTTGCACCAGAAATTCTGAACCCGATGGTAGAAGCGGGTCTCGGCCAGTTGGCAGTGACATTCACTTCCAGCGTCGAGCACATCAACCTGAACCAGACCAACAACCGGGCCGAGGGCGACCTCGAGTCCAACTATGCAGATGGCACCAACCCGAACCCGTTCTTCTTCAACAACGGCGAATTGGCTCGGGCACTGTCGCTCGCCATCAACCGCGACGACCTCGTGACTGTTGGTTACGGTGCCGGTGGCAAGGCAACATGCAACATGTGGCACCTGCCAGGTGAGACATCGACTGCCAATGACGCCTGCCTCGTGCAAGACACCGACGAAGCGAACAGCATTCTCGATGGCCTTGGTTACCTCGACACCGACGACGATGGCGTGCGGGAACTCCCCGACGGCACCCCACTCGAGTTCAGCTTTGCAACCTCGACCAACGCAGTGCGCCAGTCGAACCAGGACCTCATCAAGGATCACTGGCAACAAATCGGCGTTGTCGCCAACATGACAAACGTCGATGCGAGCCTGTTCTTTGGCGAAAGCACCGGCGAACAGTCGATCTGGTACTTCCCGACCGACATCGAGATGTTCACGCAGAATGCCCCAGGCCCCGATGCCCAGGTCTGGTTCGGCTACTGGCGTACAAGCGAGATCCCAACGCCCGAAAATGCGTTTGGTCCTAGCAACATCCCTCGACACGCGAGCGATGAATACGACGCAGTTTATGAGCAGCTCGAAGTGACCTCGGTCGATGACCCGGCTCGTGGCGAACTCATCAAGCAGCTGAACGACATTTTGGCGGCGCAGTCAGGTGCCATCATCCCATTGGTCTTCCGCGGCAGCGTCTCGGCGTTCGCCAACGACATCCAAGGTGTTGGCGAGCTCAACGGCTGGGACAGCGAATACTGGAACATTCAGGAATGGACCCGTTCCGAGTAAATAGTTAACGCAACAAGGACAAGGGCGTGCTGGGACCTCTGGTTCTGGCACGCCCTCTTCCTTTTTTGTAAGGTTATGCATCTCGGGGAGGGTGGCCAGCAATCATGATGCGGTTTGTCGTACGAAGGACGTTGGTCGCGATACCAACCTTGCTGTTCATCAGCCTGGTAATTTTCCTGATCTTGTACCTCGCTCCGGGGGATCCCACGTCGCAGCTACCGCTGACGATCAAGCCCGAGGTGCGCGAGACAATCAAGGCATCACTCGGGCTTGACCAGCCGTGGTGGATCCAGTGGTTGAAGTGGTGCAAGTTGATGTTCATCAACGAGCCTCTGCACCTGTTCGAGACACTCACCAACACCTGTTTGGGTGACTGCGAGGGTCGCCAACGCATCATTTCCTGGTCATCAAAGTCGCCTGCGCTCGACACGATCTATGAGCGCCTGCCCCAGACCGTCTGGGTCGCTGGGCTCGGCCTGCTGTTCGGCACGCTCATCGCTATCCCGGTTGGCATCATCTCGGCCTACAAACAGTACTCGATCTTCGACAATGTGGGCACCTTCATCTCGATGATTGGTTTCGCCCTTCCGGTGTACTTCAGTGGCCTGTTGCTGATCGTCGTATTCAGCGTCAAGCTCAAATGGTTGCCATCGCTCTACGACACGACGCATGACACCCAGTTCACCAGTTGGTCCAGTATCTGGTTCCAGATAAAGCAGTTGGCGATACCAGTGTCAATCCTGACGCTTTTCAACGCGAGCCAGGTCTCTCGATTTACCCGAGCTTCGGCGCTCGAGAACCTGAACCAGGAATACGTGCGCACTGCTCGATCAAAGGGTCTTTCCGAATCTGCCGTCGTGGGTGTGCACGTCATGCGCAACAGCATGATCCCGGTCGTTACCCTCTTGGCTCTTTCGCTTCCCGGCATCGTCGGCGGCGCAATCCTGACCGAGTCGGTGTTTCGCATCAACGGGATCGGCCGGCTCCTTCTCGACTCGCTGACCGACGATCTCCCCATGGTCCAGACAATCACGTTCTTCATTGCGTTCTTGACTGTCATGTTCAACTTGGTCGCCGACGTCGTGTATGCCTGGCTCGACCCGAGGATCCGCTATGAGTAACCACACCGATGATCAGTTGGTCGTAAACGAAGAACTTGCCGAGTATCGGTCGATGCGCTCTGATGTCTGGCGACAGTTTCGCCGCCATCGTGGCGCCGTCGTCGGGCTCGTGCTCCTCACCATCATCACCTTGGCCGTCTTTGTCGGACCATTCCTGTATCCGTATGACCCGTGGGACAACGATGTGCCGAACCGCCTTCTTGGGCCCGGATGGAAGCATCCCTTCGGAACCGACGGAAATGGTCGCGACGTCTTGGCACGAGTGCTGATTGGCGGGCGAATCTCCATCGCGGTGGGTATGGTCGCAATGCTGTTTCAAATCGTCGTCGGCACCGCCGTAGGCGTTCTGGCCGGTTACTTTCGCCGCCTCGA
Source organism: Acidimicrobiales bacterium (assembly GCA_041688925.1). GTDB lineage: Bacteria > Actinomycetota > Acidimicrobiia > Acidimicrobiales > UBA10347 > UBA10347. The sequence goes on from JBDNHG010000354.1 coordinate 3,533, forward strand.
CGCCGTGCTCATGCGGTTCACCGACCTGTTCCTTTCGTTGCCTCAGCTGCCACTGCTGCTCGTCATCCTGCTCTTGTTCCGTGAGCCAATGACCAACAAATTCGGACAGAACTTCGGGATCTTCCTACTCGTTGTGTTCATCATCGGCGTAACCAACTGGATGCAAACCGCCCGCATTGTTCGGGGCGACGTGCTTGCACTCAAAGAGCAAGAATTCGTGCTTGCCGCCAAGAGCATTGGAACCGGTGGAGGCAAGATCATCCTGCGCCACATTCTGCCAAACGTGCTTTCGCCCGTCACTGTTGCGGCCTCGCTCGGCGTGGCGACAGCAATCATCACCGAGTCCGCGTTGTCGTTCCTCGGGCTTGGCTTCCCCGCAGACTTTCCCACTTGGGGACGGCTGTTGCTCGAAGCAAAAGATGTCATCACTTCCCAGCCGGCTCGAGTCATTTGGCCAGGCGTACTCATCTCCTTGACCGTCATGTGTGTGACATTCATCGGCGACGGCCTGCGCGACGCACTCGACCCCAAGCTGCGCTCCAAAGGCTGACCGACCGAACGTGTACTAGGCACACGTTCGTTGGTTGGCATCGCCGAGGTTCCCAATGCGGATCGCGCTGCTTTACGAACATCCGACATGGTCGAACGAATTGATCGAACGCGCCCGCGCACGCGGTAGCGACATCACCCCGATCGATGTCGGCCAGTTCTCACTGGCCCTCCCCCAAAGCGGTGTCCAGTTCGACTTGTGGGTGAACCGTGTCAATGCAATGCCGTCAGGCGATCGTCCGCCGAGCATTGTTGCCGCTGCCGCACACCTGCTGCTCACGCTCGAGCTCCAGGGGCAGCGAGTCGTCAACGGCTCACTGAGCCACCGTATTGGCGGCTCTAAGACCGCACAAGCAGCGCTCTTTGACCAGCTCGGTCTTGACACCCCGCGCAGTATCGCCATCTTCTCGCCACAGCAGGCAGCGAGCGCTGCTGAAACGCTTGAGTTCCCCGTGCTCACCAAACCCAATGTTGGTGGTTCCGGAAGCGGCATCTTGCGTCACGAAACCGAGGCTGACCTGCGCCATGCCTGCGATCACGATCTGATCGATCTCGGCATCGACGGAACCGGACTCGTGCAACAAATGGTCGAGAGTGCCGACGGCTTGATCCACCGCGTCGAGATGCTCGGCGATTCGTTCTTTTATGGCACAGAACAACCGTTGCAAGCCAATGCCTTCAACTACTGCGCCGCCGACGGATGCAGCATCGAATCACCGGCCGCGGCGATCCAGTTGTTCACACCATCCAACTCGGTGATCAAACAGGTCGCACAACTCATGCACATCGCCGGAACCGACGTGGGCGGCGTCGAGTACATCATCGATGCAATGACCGGGCGCCCGAGCTTCTTCGACTTCAACCCGTATTCGAACTTCATATCGGGCTTCGATGCCGACCTGGGCTTCAACCCCATCGATCGCTACCTCGACTTTGTGCTCACCCGCTGCGAATAGTGACGTCCTCTGGGACGTCACTGTTCGCCTTCGGCGGCGGGCGCTCAGGAGCAAGCCCCGAGATAAGGTTCGCTGATGGCGACCGTGATCATTCCAAGTAGCACACGAACGCTGGCCGAGCGGTTCAAGAATGCGCCCCCACCGGCATCGACGAAGCAACCCTTCGAGTAATCGACGAAGAATCCGAGTGGATATCGGGGTCTCGAGGCACCGTCGACCCGGTGAGTTCATCGTTCGACTCGGGCGCGATGGTGACCGTCTGGTCCAGTGGCGGCACCGGCATCGCCGCAACACCCGATCTGAGCGAACACGGGCTGCGGCTCGCACTCGAACAAGCCAAACGATGGGCCGAGGCCACGGCGGGTCACGCCATTGCAGTCGCTGCGCCTGGTTTGACGCTCCACGGAAGTTACGCCAGCCCACGCGAGCAATCATGGGACGAACTCGGCCTGGCCGATCGCATTGCGTTGTTGCGCGACATCGAGGCACAAATGCAGGTCGACGATCGCATCGTCGACCGCACCGCCATACTTGGACGCAGCGACGTTCGCTCGCTGCTCATCTCGAGTGCCGGCGGCGAGATCGAGCAGACCTTCAACTTCGTG
>JBDNHG010000355.1:0-5114 GCA_041688925.1 Acidimicrobiales bacterium
CGAACTCGATGACGCAACGGCCGCGGGTGCCGCCGGCTTCGAGTCGGGCGTGGGCTTCAGAGGCGCGTGCCGCCGGGTAGGTCTGGGCAATCCGCAAGGTGATGTCGCCGGCTTCGGCTTGCTCGCGCAGTCGATCGAGCTTGGCGTGCTCTGTTGCGTAGCTGGTGACCCAGGTGGTGCTGAATGTTATGTCTCGCTGGGGCTCGCCTTGGTAGCCCCGGATCGAGGTGAAGGCGCCGCCATCGGCAATGGCGCCGATGACCTCGTCGTTTTGCACGCTGCCGTCGGCCAGGCCGTCGACGCCGTTCGGATAGTGCTTGCGGACCTCGGCGGCGAACCCGGTGCCGCGAGGCACAACGATGTCCGCGCCGATCGCGGTGACCAGTTCGGTGTCGGCTTCGGAAGCGTCGGCAATCACGGTCAGGCCGTCGGCTTTGGCGAGCTGCACGACGTAGCCGCCATAGCAACCTGCGGCTCCGGTGACCGCAATCGTCTGCCCTGGCTGCAGGCCCAGCAGGTCGAGCGACAGTCGGGCAGTCAAACCATTCATCGGCAGCGTTGACGCTTCGGCGTGGCTCGTGCCCGCGGGTGCACGCGTGACGGACTCGGCCGGAAGCACCAGGCTCTCGCGGTACGCGCCGTGGGTGCCTTTGGGCACAACGATGGCCATGGCTCGGTCGCCAACGGCGATGCCAGTGGTCACCCCCTCGCCGACTTCATCGACGATGCCGGCAGCGTCCATGCCCGGCACATAGGGCCCAGGGTCGGCCGCTTGTGCTTTGGCCCGGTCGCCGTTGCGCACATAGGTGTCGGTCGGGTTGACCGTGGCGGCATATACGCGCAGCCGGACCTCGCCCGGGCCGGCATGCACCTCGGGCAAGTCGACGAGTTCGAGGGCCTCGGGCCCTCCGTAGGTGGTGACGGCAACAGCTTTCATGAACCTACGTTAGACCGGTACGAGATGAGGCACCTAGCGCTTGTGCCTGGGTGGGGGGTCGCTCGGCCACCTCGGCCGCGCAGCGGTGCGCACTGGCTGCACCGATTCCGGAACCGGCGCCGGTCACGATCGCGACCTTGTTCTCGAGCAGACCCACTGTTCTTTCGAGGACCGCGTGCTTAGCACGGTCGAGCGGAGAGCCGAGCGGAGAACCGGGTATCGCGCCTGCTGCTCGAGGCCAGTTACGCGTCGATATCCGGCAGCTCGATGTCGTCTGACAAGCCAGCATCGGCGAACGCTGCATACGCGGAGTCCAGCAGTTCATACAGCGGGGTGCCCAGCACCACCAGGTCGATCTGTTCGAGACGGTCGAGTACCGCCGCGCCGCCGAGGAGCGCAGCGGGAGCGTCTTGCTCCTCGGCGAAACGGACCGCGTCGGGTACAGGACCGGGTGCGAACGGCCACCAGGGCGCGATCTCGACACCGCCCGGTGAGGTGGTGCGGATGAGATCGAGGATCTCGTCGCGTGTCCTTCCTCGCCAAGTGAGCAGAAGCCACGGGTCGCTGTCGAGGTGATCGGCGAACACGTAGAGGACCGCAGCCAGGTGTTTGCACGGGCTTGCGCTGTCGGGGCAATTGCACGATGCGCGCAGGTCCGCCCACCGCTGCGGGAACAGTGCGACACCCGCTGCATCGAATGCGGGTTCGAGTTCTTCGGGAACCTCGCCGGCCAGCAACGCTGAGATCAGGCCAACCCGGTCGGCGAGTGTCTCTTCGATGCGTGTCCACTGGTCGTCGGCGACCTCGGCGAGTCGAATCGATACCAGATAGGGCTTCGACCGCGAACCCTGGACCTGAGCGACGAGCATGCCCGGCTCGACCTCGAGGGTCATGACCTGCCCGGTGCGGGCGTAGCGACGGCCCCGTTGCATACGCCCGCCAAGGCCATATGAATCGAGGACCTGGGTGAACCGTTTCGACCACCAGTTGTCTGCCATCGCGCCGCGCTGTTTCGATGTCGCCAACCCGTCTTTGACCGGGCGGGGTTTTGTCGGTGCAAACCGCTGCCAGCGGTCGTCGTATCCACCAGCCATCAGTCCTCGCCTTCGCCTGACAGCCGCAGGACGTCGGCCAGTTCTCGGGTGTCGAGTTCGGTGAGCCACTTCTCACCGGTACCGACAACCCGATCGGCGAGCTCGCGCTTGCCGGAAATCATGGCATCGATCTTCTCCTCGATCGAACCGGCAGAAACCAGCTTGTGGACCTGGACGGCGTTGGTTTGGCCTATGCGATAGGCACGGTCGGTCGCCTGATTCTCGACCGCGGGATTCCACCAGCGATCGAAGTGGATGACGTGTGAAGCGGCAACCAGGTTGAGGCCGGTGCCGCCCGCCTTGAGCGACAACAACATAATGTCGGGCCCGCCGGCTTGGCTGAACTGCTCGACCATCGTGTCGCGTTCGGCCCGGGCGACGCCGCCGTGCAACCAGAGCGTTTCGCACCCGTAGCGACGCGCCAGGTACGGCGCGAGGCGCTCACCCCAGGCGGTGAATTGGGTGAAGATGAGCGCCTTGTCGCCGGCGGCAAGGATCTCATCGAGCAGTTCCTCGGTTCGGCGTAGTTTCCCCGATCGGCCGGCCATGGCCGAGTTGTCGCCTAGGAAGTGAGCCGGGTGGTTGCAGACCTGTTTGAGCTTGGTGATGCCGGCCAGAACAAGTCCCTGGCGCTGGATACCTTCCTTCTTCTCGGCTTGGGCGAGCAGATCATCGACGACCGATTGGTACAGCGACACCTGCTCCTTGGTCAGCGGGCAATGATCGACCGTTTCGATCTTGTCGGGCAGGTCGGTGATGATTGTGCGGTCGGACTTGAGCCGACGCAGGATGAACGGTGTGGTGATCCGACCGAGCCGCTCGGTGGTAGTCGGATCGTGTTCGAATTCGATCGGTCTGACGAACCGTTCCTGAAATGACGCCGCGGAGCCGAGCAAGCCCGGGTTCAGGAACTGCATGATCGACCAGAGCTCGACCAGACGGTTCTCCACTGGCGTGCCGGTCAGAGCGACACGGCGGTGGGCCGGCAGCGCTCGTGCTGCTCGGGCAACCTTGGTACCCGCGTTCTTGATCTGTTGGGCTTCGTCGAGGACGAGTCGACCCCATGTCACCGCTGCGAAGGTCTCGCTGTCGCGGTCGAGCAACGAGAACGTGGTGAGCACGACGTTGTGGCCGGTCACCGCCGCAGCGAATTCGTCGGGCTCACGGGTACGACCCGATCCGTGATGGATCATGACCGCAAGGCCTGGCGCAAACCGGTTGATTTCACGCTGCCAGTTGCCGAGCACCGAGACCGGGCAGACGACGAGGGTCGGTCCGCCGGCGTCGTCGGCCAGGATGGCGCCGATGAGCTGGGCGGTCTTGCCCAGACCCATGTCGTCGGCAAGGCATGCCCCCAGGCCCAAGCGACCCAGGAACTGAAGCCAGCCAACGCCGCGTTGTTGGTAGGCGCGCAGTTCGCCGGCGAAGCCGGGGGGCGACTCGACCGGTTCGACCCGGCCGTCTGTCGTGTCGGCGAGCAAGTCACCGATCCAGCCGGTTGCGTCGATGCCTAGGATCTCGATCTCGACGTCGTTGAAGTCGCCCAGATCGGTGAGTCCCAACGCGGCTCGGATCACCTGGCCGGCTGGAGCTTCGCCGATCGAACCGACCCGCTCGAGGATCGCGTCGAGCCGAGCGGCGTCGACCTCGATCCACTGGCCGCGGAAACGTACGAGTTCCTGCTTCGCCGCGACCGCCTGCTCGAGTACTTCGAGATCCTGCGCAGTGAGCTCCTCGTCGCCCAGTGCTGCGGTCCACGAGAACGCGGTGATGTCGTCGAATCCGACACCACCAGCAGCGCCCGAACCCACCGAGGGTGACGAGACCTTCGCCCGTAGCCCGAGCCGGGGAGTCTTGGCCCACCAACTGGGCAGGAGCACGGTGATCCCTGCTTCGGAGAGCAGCATGTGGCGTTCGCGCATGAAGCGGATGACGCTTGCAGCGTCGAGGTTCACTGCGGTGGGAACCGCTTCGCTTAGTACCGGAAGTAGTTCCGGTGCGAGTCGCACTGCGGTCGCCACGGCCCGCAATGCGTCTTCGAGCGCGTGGGGTGCGAACAGGCTCGTTCCAGCGAAGAGCTCGGCAATCGGCACGAGCAGGGCGGTGTCCTCGGGGTCCTGAACCAAAACCTCGACCTTCCAGCGCGAGTCTGGCGCCGTCTCCGCTTTAGCTGCATGAGTGATGTCTTGCTCGGAGATGTCTTGATCGGCCGAGTCTGGCTCGAGTACCCGCAGGCAGAGTCGCACCGACCCCGGAATGGCAGCACCACTTCGGACCCAGGCCTCGACCTCGGTGGCGAGGCCTCGTAGCCGATCGGGCGCAAGCGACCTCGGCAGGTACGGGTCGGTTTCGGCGAGGGACCGCAGCCACGCCTCGGGTACCGATCGTCGCCCGGGTCGGGGTGCGAGCATCGTGGTGCGGGCGGCGACGAGGCGTTCGCGTACGAGCCGGTCGGTGGCTTCGGCCAGCCGCTCGGCGAACACCGATTGCGCGTCGGCTGACCCGTCGGGCAAGTGCCTGGCGATCGAGACGCGATCGGACAGTGCCGGCAATGGCCACCACCACGATCGGCCGCGACCGTCGGCGTCGACCGTGAGTCCTGGCACGACGCGACCGGCAGTCACGAGATGCTCGGCGAGCAGGTCGGCCTCGAATTCGAGCAGTGCGTCCATCGGCACGATTCTAGGTTCCGTCGACATCGACGGAGTGTCAAGATGGGCCGATGACCGAGTTCGACAAGACGCGGTCCAGGACCTTCCAAGCCAACATCGTCGGGATCCTGAACGACGGGGCGGCCCGACGCGGGCGACCGTCCTGCTTCGTGCGTGGGTCACAACGGCGAGGGCGGCGATGCGGTGGGCCATGAACACCGCCCTCAAGACCCGAGCCGAAGCAGAAGCCGAGACCGGCTGAGCGCTGCCCGCAACGTTGGCGCGGTGGAATATCCCGCCAGCCGGCGTGATCGCCCATTCAGACATGGCGCCATCGCGCAAGTCCGACCCCGGTCCCCGTTTCGACTGGCGGCGTCTGGCATTGGCTGGACTGTCGGTTTGGCCCGAGGCCGGATTGCGGACCCAGGCCGA
>JBDNHG010000356.1:0-8454 GCA_041688925.1 Acidimicrobiales bacterium
ACCGTCATGGCGATCCACCAGCCGACGCCGGCGCACAGCTGAACCAGGCGAGGACCTGCCCAACCAAATTGGCGCCGCTTTGGTCGTGGCAACAGGGTCTACATCCAGATGAGACCGAGCGCGTAGGCGCTGTATCCCGCTGCGACAACGAGATCTTCGTTGAAACCGCGGCCGCATTCAATGATGGCCACGGCGGCGCCGAGCACGAGAATCGCGATGTGTAGGCGCTGGGGTGTAGCTCGGGGCGACATCTTCATCCGGGCCTGGGTGGCGACGAAGTACGGAAGGGTCGCGGCGATGATAAGCCCGACGAGGCCAAACAGGTTGGCGTCGAGGTGTGCCTCGCGGACTCGAGGCCACCAGGATTTCCCGCCGCCTAACACTGCAGCTATGCCCAGCGTCACGCCAACCATCGAAAACCCGATCGCGGTGATGTAGCCGTCGATAGCCGGGTGGAAACGATTGGTTCCTGCCGCTGCTCGGACCCAGAGCAGAATCAGGCAGAGGAGCGCCAACGCGACGAGCACCATGGCGGCGCCAGCTACGGCTATGACGTCGACGTCAAATTCGCGTCCTGAGGCGAGAGCGACCGCTCCGACACCGAGGATGATCAGTTGACCTTTGGCCAGCGCCACAGGCGGGGCGGGCGACGACGACCACGTCACGGCAAGCAGTTGGGTGACCGTCGAGATCACCGTTAGCAGTCCACCGACGAGGAACAGATGGAGGGGGAGCCATGCGCCGCTCTCGTGAGGCAGCACCGCAGTAATCGCTGCGGCGGCGATGAACCCCGCTGCGACCAGTAGCCCCGTCCGGCTTTGCCGATGGATGTCGGCAACCCGAGTGTCATAGCGAGGGTGGGGTGCTGTCGGCGACGACCACAAGGAGCGTCGTTTGGTCTTGGCAGATTGGTCAGCAGTCACGAGACGATGTCATCAGCGCGGCTCATGACAAGACCTGCAGCGAACAATCGGTGCAGGGGTCTGGCTTGAGCGGTGGATCTGTGGCACGGTGGTGGTGAACCCAGAGGAGACTGCATGGAGACGTTGGTCGAAGCATTGGAGCGCTTGCGGGCGCTGGGATACGCGAGCAGTTTTTCTGCCACCGACGATGGTGAGTTGCGCTGCGAAGACTGCGATACGCGCCACGACCCAGCGACGATGCGCATCGATGAGACGGTTCGTTTCGAGGGATCGTCGAACCCGGGTGACGAAGGCATTCTGCTGGCGCTGCGATGTTCGTGTGAGATGCGCGGTGTGTACACGTCGGCATATGGTCCTGCGGCAACTACGGCCGATAGTGCGGTACTGACGCGGCTCCCGTGACGTTGGTCCTGACATGTCCCCACCCGGCGTCGCCACCGCCACCGCCTGCCTGCGCCGATCGACGGTCGCCTCTGACCGATCTGGAGGCATGATCTTGTCTTTCTTCGGGTGGGGCAGAGTCCTATAGTACGGGACGTAAGACGTACTCCTAAGCGTGATCTGGCCCACCTGAACAGCGGCTCCAGAGGGAGCAGGCTATGCAGACAATCCAACCGGTCCTTGGTCGGGAGGCTCAGAAATGAGCCAGCAACATCGGGTGACGACACGTCGGATCTATGACGACACTGCATTGGGCGTAACCGGGCTTCGGATCCTGGTCGACCGACTGTGGCCGCGAGGCGTCTCCAAGAACAAAACCGCCCTTGACGAGTGGCTCAAGGACGTCGCTCCGAGCACTGAGCAGCGCAAGTGGTACGACCATGACGTCGAGCGGTTCGACGAGTTCACCCTGCGGTACGACGCTGAGCTGCGCGATCAGCCGGCGTCGGCCGCTCTCGATCATCTGGTCGAGGCCGTACGTGGCGACGATGTCGTGTTACTCACCGCCACCCGCGATGTGGAACATTCCGGGGCGCTGGTGCTCGAGCGTGTTCTGCTCAAGCAGCTCGATGACTCCAAACGGGCGACCGGGGCGGTAACCCGAGTGAGCGGCAGCGCCCAAGCCCGCCGACAAACGAAATAGAGAGGTACAAGATGAGCAAGTTTTCAGTTCGACCTACCCTCACGCTGAAGGGCCGAACGTTCAAAGGGCCGCGGGGATGGTCTGGTAAGCCGCTCCACCCGCCGCTCACCGATATACCAATCGCGGCCTACCTGATCGTCGCGGTTCTCGACGTCGCCTCGGTGATAGGCGCCGACGGCGATCGCTGGACCGAAGAGTTTTGGCACGTCGCCACATTCGTACTCCTGGCCGGCGTCGCGGTTTCGGTGCTGGCGGCACTCACCGGGCTGTCCGACGCACGCCAGTCGTCAGAAGCAGGCACTCAGGCCCGTCGTACCATCAACACCCACGCGGTCATCATGATACTGGCGACGGTGCTTGCCATCGCCGACATGGTCTGGCGAATCAGTGCATACGACGCCCACACCGCAACGCCGCTGGGACTTGCAACGTTGTCCGTCGTTGTGGCCGCGCTGGTCGCTTTGGGTGCGACATTCGGTGGCGCCCTCGTGTTCGAATATGGCTTCAATGTCGAAACCGCCGGTGACCACCCGGTCTGGCACGAGTCCGACGTCGATGTGCTGCCCGGCCACCATGATGCCCCCGCCCCCGACGAGGCAGCGGTTCTGTGATGGCACCGGAACCTAGAGATTTGGGCGGGTACGGTTCGTACAGGAGCACGCGGGGTTCTGATAGGCGTCGCGTACTGATCGACGGCTTTACTCATCAGCTGCCCGATGTCGATCCTGTCGAGACGACCGAGTGGCTCGACTCTCTCGATGCAGTCATCGACACGCACGGACCAGCCCGAGCTCGGCTGTTGTTGGCCCGACTTTTGGAGCGCGCTCGACAGCGGCAAGTCGGTGTGCCGTCCATGGTGTCGACCCCGTATGTCAATACCATCCCGGCCGAAGAGCAGGTCTGGTTCCCCGGCGATGAAGCACTCGAACGCCGAATCCGCGCGTTCGTCCGCTGGAACGCAGCGGTGATGGTGATCCGAGCCAATCATCGCTCACCCGGCATCGGCGGTCACCTGGCGACGTTTGCGTCGTCAGCTGCGCTCTACGACGTTGGGTTCAACCACTTCTGGCGCGGCGCCGGGCCTGCTGGCCCGGGCGATCAGGTCTACATCCAAGGCCACGCATCGCCAGGTATCTACGCCCGTGCGTTTCTCGAAGGTCGTCTGAGCGAAGACCAGCTCGATAACTTCCGTCACGAGGTCGGGGTCGACGGACTGTCGTCGTACCCGCATCCGCGTTTGATGCCCGACTTCTGGCAGTTCCCCACAGTGTCGATGGGGCTCGGCCCGCTGATGTCGATCTATCAGGCACGGTTCAATCGCTATCTTCACCAGCGCGAGATTGCCGACACCACCGATCAGCATGTTTGGTGCATGGTTGGCGACGGCGAGGTCGACGAGCCCGAGACCCTTGCAGCACTGTCGCTCGCCGCCCGCGACCAACTCGACAACCTGACGTGGGTCGTGAACTGCAACCTGCAACGTCTTGATGGCCCGGTGCGAGGGAACGGCAAGATCATTCAGGAACTCGAAGCGGCATTTCGGGGCGCTGGTTGGAACGTGATCAAGCTGATCTGGGGCTCGCCATGGGACGAACTGTTGCTTCGCGACGTCGATGGCGTCTTGCTCAACAAGATGAACACCACGGTCGACGGTGAGTACCAACGGTACGAAGTCGAGTCGGGTAGCTATATCCGCGAACACTTCTTTGGACCCGACCCCCGGTTGCGAGCCATGGTCGAACACCTCTCCGACGAGGAGATCCGCACTCTTCGTCGCGGCGGTCACGATTATCAGAAGATCTACACCGCGTATCAGGCCGCGGTCGACCAGGCCGGTGCGCCGACCGCGATCTTGACCAAGACGATCAAGGGCTGGACGCTCGGGCCCGACGTCGAGGGCCGCAACGCCACCCACCAGATCAAGAAGATGACCACCGATCAGCTGCGGGTACTGCGCGATCGGCTGTATCTCCACGATGACATACCCGAACACATGCTCAGCGACGACATCGACCCGCCGTATCTGTCGCTGCCGCCGGGCAGCACTGAGTACGAATACATGCAGGGCAGGCGTGCAGCGTTGAACGGCCCGTTGCCATCGCGCGGAGTGCCGATTACTCTGCCACTCGAACTTCCGTCCGATGCTGCTTTCGCCGCATCGTTGGCAGGCTCGGGCACCGTGCCGGCTTCGACAACGACGGCCTTCACCCGGTTGTTGCGCGACCTGTTGCGCGATGAGCGTTTCGGGCGGCGCGTCGTGCCAATCGTGCCCGACGAAGCCCGCACATTTGGGATGGACTCGCTCTTCAGAGAGTTCAACATCTACGCGGCCCACGGCCAGCTATACGACCCGGTCGACTCGCAAATGTTGCTGGCCTACATCGAAAGCGACGACGGCCAGATTCTCGAAGAAGGCATCACCGAAGCCGGATCGCTCGCATCGTTCATCGCTGCGGGCACGTCATATGCAACCCACGGCGTACCCATGGTCCCGTTCTTCACCTTCTACTCGATGTTCGGCTTCCAACGAGTCATGGATCTCATCTGGGCCGCGGCTGACGCTCGAGCCCGCGGGTTCCTGCTTGGAGCGACCGCCGGACGGACCACACTCGAAGGTGAGGGCCTCCAACACGCCGATGGTCACAGCCTGCTACTGGCTTCCGCCGTGCCAACGGTCGAGGCCTATGACCCTGCCTTCGCCTATGAGGTTGCGGTGATCATCCGCCATGGCCTGAAACGTATGTATGTCGACAACGAAGACATCATGTACTACCTGACGCTCTACAACGAGAACTACGTCATGCCGCCGATTCCCGACGGAATCTCCAACGGGATCATCGATGGCATGTATCGCTGGGCCGATGCTCCGGAACCGTCCGAGCATCAGGCGACCATCCTGTTCTCAGGCACCGCACACACCGCTGCTGCCGATGCACGTGACCAACTCGCCGAGCATTACGGCGTCGGTGCCGAGACATGGTCGGTTACCTCGTACAAGCGGCTCCGCGAGGATGCGCTGGTGACCGAACGATGGAATCGGCTGCACCCGACCGCACCAACTCGCGAACCCTTGGTGACGAATCGTCTCAAGCAAAGCCAAGGCCCCATCGTTGCAGTCACCGACTTCATGCACGCTGTTCCCGACCAGATCAGCCGTTGGGCGCCACGGACTTTTGTGTCTCTCGGTACCGATGGCTTTGGGCTCAGCGACGCCAGAGCCGAGCAGCGTCGGTTCTTCGAAACCGATACCGGTCACATCGTGGTCGCTGTCTTGGCGGCTCTGGCCAGGTCTGGTCAGATTGGTCCGGCAGTCGTCGACGAGGCGCTCCGTCGGTACGACATCGATGCCGAGGCCGTGCCGCCTTGGCAGGCGTGGCCCCACCAGTAAGCCAGAGTGCGACTCATGTTCGGGCTTCGAGGATGCGTTCGCCGCTCGCTGCATGGAGGCCATCAGGACGCCCCGCCAGATACCGGTCCGCGAGCTCTGCGGTCGGGACATATCGAGCGCTGACGAATCCAGCGTCGCTGGGGAGCCCGACAATCTCTTCCGGAGTGTAGAAGCTGATCCATGGCGTGCCGGACGCCTGCGCTCCACGCGCCGAGGTTTCGAGACCAGGACGTTCGGCCTCATCGTGAAGTTCGAACGGCACCATGAAGGTCATGAGCACGACTGAGCCTGGTGCCAGTGCGGTGAGTTGGTGCAGCGTGGTCGTGGCTTTGCTTATGTTGGTAGACCGGACCGAAATGTTCAGCCCGATCGGCCCCATGGCCGCTCCGGGTCGAAGAGGTGCATGTCGAATCGGTCGGAGAGTGCCTCGAAGACCTTGACGCCACGGATGCTGTTTCCGTGTCGGTCGAGTCGTGGTGAGAACACGGCAAGCCCACCAATGCCCGGGATCATGCCGACGATGCCGCCACCTACGCCACTCTTGGCGGGAATCCCGACCGAGTAGGCCCACTCACCGGCGTAGTCGTACATGCCGCACGTCAGTGCCACGGTCAACATGTCGCGGGTCGCCTGAGGAGGGATCACCTGTTCGCCGGTTGTCGGGTGGACGCCGCTGTTCGCGATCGTGGCGCCGATCAGGGCGAGGTCTGCGACCGTCACCAGCACCGAACACTGGGCGAAGTACACATCGAGTGTCTCCTCGACACGATCGGAGATGATGCCGCTGTTGAGCAGCAGATAGGCGATCGCACGGTTCCGATTCCCCGTGGAATGCTCGGAGGCACACACCGCGTGGTCGATTTCGGGACGGCGACCAAGGAAACGTTCGAACAGAGCGAGGACGGTGGCGATGCGCGCTTCGACACCGTTGCCCTCGACGAGATCGGTGATGGCGATCGCCCCGGAGTTCACCATTGGGTTCGGGGCCCGGTGATGGTCGTCATCGAGCGTGATGGCGTTGAACGGATCACCGGTCGGAGCGACGCCTACTCGCTGTAGCACGGTCTCACGGCCGTGTGTCTCGAGCGCCAAGCCGTAGAGCAGGAGCTTGGAGATCGATTGAATCGTGAACAAATGCGAGTGATCGCCGACCATCTGTTGTCGGCCATCGGTTGCGACGGCCGCAATAGCAAAGCGGTCGGGATCGACCCGTGCCAGTTCGGGGATATACGATGCTGGAGCTCCCTCGTCGAGCGCCGAGAACTCGTCGTGCAGTTCGACACACACGTTCTCGAGCCACTCGATGCGGTGTTGTCCGTGCGCTGTGTCGGTCATCGACGGGTCCCCGTATCCACGGCCTGATTGTAAGGCCGTCCAATTGCTCCAGTGGGATGTTGGCCGGGCGCCGGTGAACATGTTTGGGCGGCCGTAGGTGGGGGTAACGCAGCCCATGTCGCCTCCGATCGGATACCCACATGGGACTTGCAATAAGCGCCACCTCCAACGCGACGGATCGCGGCATCGGTTGCTGTCAGCCCGAATCGGTAGCGACGTCCTATCTGCGCAGTGTCGCCTGATAGGCCCGGCGAGCAGCGACCGTGGACGACGAACTGAACGTGGCAAATCACCCCAAAGGTACGGCGGCCGACAGCGGGGCGCCCAACCGAACTACCTACGAGGCTGAGGTACCAACGGCCGCTCTACTGTCGCTCGCCCTCATCGTTGTACTGACGGTTCTCGTTGTCGGCGCAATGGGCAACGCGCAACAGCTGCTCGGCTTGGCCGGACTTGCTCTGGTCGTTTCGGCAGCAGTCACGCCTGCGGTCGAGCGCGTAGGTCGAGTCGTCGGTCCGGTCGCTGCCGCAGTCGCTTTACATCTGATCTTGCTCCTTGTCGTCGCAGGGTGCACCGCCCTCGTACTCCACACAATAAGCGTCGAATCCGGTGCGCTTGAGGACTATGCCTCCGCACAACTCGACGAGCTCAGCACCGATGGTGCCCCGGGGTTATTGACCCGCGCCAATATCAGCCAACGTGTCAGTGAGGCTGCCACCAGCTGGGGGACGATCGCCGTAGTCGGCGATGACCAGGCTGCGGGCATCGCAGCTCGGCTCTCGCAGTTGTTGATCATCGTTGTTCTGAGTGTGTTCTTCACGCTCAGCCGCGACCGTCTCTTGGACATTATGATGGGATGGATCGATGATCGCGACCGGCGGCGGGTGTTACGCGAGATTTGGTCCGACAGCATCTCGTCGGCAGCCTCGTATCTGCGCCGTGCCCTGCTCGTCGGTGTCACGAGTGGTCTGGCCGCAGGGTCGGTGGCGTATCTGCTCGGGCTTCGTGGGGCAGTGCTGATCGGGATCTGGGCTGGGCTGCTATCGATTGTGCCGATATTGGGGACGGTGGTTGGTTGGCTGCCAATCGTTGTGCTGTCGGTGATAAACCATGATTCCGGGCGCGTAGTTCTGGCAGGAGCGCTCTGCTTCGTTGGCGTCGCCGCCATAGGCTTGCTCCGCTATCGAGTCATGCGACTGCGGGCGAGACCCGGTTCATTTATCGTGGCGGTAGGGATTGCCGGCGGACTGAGTGCCGCCGGTCTGGCCGGCGCCGCAGCCGGTCTCTTCATCGCTGCAGCGACAGCAACTGCAGTTACCCACGACTGGTCAGGCTTCAGATCCTTGGCTGATCCGCCTCGGCCCGGCCTTACCGACGCAGTGCTGGCCACAAGACCTGAAGACGAACCGGACGGAGCATTGCCGTCGATTCGAATGCAGGTGTCGCGTCGTACGGTGCTTCGAGTCACGATGCTCGTTGTTGTGGCTTCGATGATCCAGATGTCGGTCACTCGGGTTGGGCCGACGCTTGTTTGGGCGGTGGTCGGTGTCCTCATAGCGGTCGGGTTGGATCTTCCCGTCAGCTGGGTGCAGGGTCGGTTTGGGGTGCGGCGTGCCGTCATCGTGATCACCGGAGCGATTGTGATAGCCGCAGGGCTTGTGGCTCTGCTCGCAACGACGCGATGGCAGCTGGAGGCGGCCCCGAGCGCGAGCGAAGATGTCCCC
>JBDNHG010000357.1:0-5239 GCA_041688925.1 Acidimicrobiales bacterium
CATGATGGGCTCGCCGACATGGCCGATGCCTTTGGTGGCGGATGGACGCCTGAACAACGACTCGAAATCTTGAGCGATTCCCGACTCGGAACGTACGGCGTCACCGCCCTAATTTTCGTGGTCGTTCTCGAGATCGCAGCGCTGTCGGCACTCGCGGGTTGGCTCGCTATTGCGGCAACGGTGGCAGCGCACGCCGTGAGTCGGGCGGTCGCCAGCTTCATGATGATCATCGCTCGGCCGGCCAAGGACAGCGGACTCGGTGTCGACTATCTCGACGGACTGTCGCGTGCTGCGGTCATCGGCGCCTCGCTTGTTGTCGCTGCGGGCGCCGTCGTTCTCTTCGGTGTCGTCGCGCTGCCTCTCATCTTTGGCGCCTACGGCTCAGGGGCACTCGTTGTTCGACTCGCCAACGCCAAGATCGGCGGCATCTCAGGTGATGTGCTCGGTGCAGTGCAACAGATCACCAAAATCATGACGCTGGTGATCGTCGTGATCGCCAATGACGTCACGACCGATCCCGGTCTGCTCGGCGGTCTAGCCCTGCGCTGATTGGTTAGCGAGTTAACGACCGGGCAACAGACGCCACGTTCGTTTGCCAACTCGGCGAGCCGGCCTATTGATGGCATGTGCCCGGCCATCGAGGCCGAGTTCGAACAGGGCAACGTCGTGCTCAATTGCGTACTGGCACGCCGGAGCACTGAAACCGCTTGTCGAGAAGAGAGCGGGCGATCGATCGAGCGTCAAGGCTGAACCAACCAGTTGTTGCACCGCGGGACGGCCGACTCGCTTCGCGGTGTGTTTCACCTGCACTGCCCAGTCAGACGTGATCACGTCGATGCCGCCATCAGCGCTTCCGCCGGTGAGGGATACTCGTCGACACCCCGCCTTGCGAAGCCAACGCGCCGCTGCCTCCTCGGCATCTCGCCAATCGCGGATGCGAGGGCGGCGCACCCGGCGAATGATCAGGAGCAACACGACGGCACACACCGCAACGAGGGCACCGACTTGCACCTGCGTCTCGGCTCGGGCAACAGTGAACACAGCGCCGGCCACCACTATGAGTCGAAGCCACCATGGGGCGTACCGCATCAGGCTGGTTCAGATGATGCGCTTCGCGTCAACGAATCGACCGTCGAACGCACCCGCTTTTTGGCTGCCGGCAGATCGGCTACCGACCGTTCGATCGGGCCCGACGTCGTGCAAAAGACGAAGCGACATTCGGTGACGGTCTGGTCGGTTACCTCTTCGAGCGCAACCGCATACGCGGCTGCCTGAAGTTCATAGGCCGCCAGCTTGGCATCGACGTCGTCCTCAGAACGAACCGAATCGGTCTTGTAGTCGATGACCACCAGACCGTTTGGGGTCTCGACCAACAGGTCGACATAGCCCTCGATGGTGCGGCCTTCGAGCGGAGCGGTGACAAACAACTCTTTGAAATGTGGGTGGGCGCTGGCCAGGGCAATCGCCGACGATTCGAGTGCCGCTTCGACCAAGCGCCGCACGACGCCGGTTCGGTCAGCAATGCCCTCGATCTCGCATTGTTGGGTCACCAGATCATGCACGTCGTGCGGATTTGCGAGCTCAACTCGTTGCAGCACTGCGTGCACCGCAGATCCGATTGCCGACCCGGTGCGACCCCGGCGCCGACCGATCAGCTCATGGTCGGGCTGATCTGCGCCATCGTCGTCTTGATCTGTCAACCGCTCGATGACATAAGCGCCGAGCCCGTCGGGGGCATCGTCATAGGGGGCACTCTCGTCGGCATGTGCGCCTGGGGTGCCGGCGGCTGGCGCGCTGGCGGCCACAGGCGGAGGGGTGAGCGCCGCTTGGGCGACACCGGTTGCCGAAAGCACATAGGGCAGCCGATGGGGTGCGAGCAATGCGTGTCGCTGCGCGATCCATTCGTCGCGATTGTCAAGAGGCAGGCCGAGCTGAGACGGGTTGACCGGCTCGGGGTTGTGGCTGCGCACCACATCGCGCCAGTCAAAGGCGCGGGCGAGGTCGCGGTGTTCGTCGGTGTCGAACACCTGCCAGAACTGCCCGCCGTATGTCTTTGCCGCCCCCTTGCCAGGCTTGTGATGACACGAAACGATCAAATGATCGCGAGCCCGGGTCGTAGCGACATAGGCGAGTCGAATCTTCTCGTACTCGTCCATCGCATCTTCGAGGTCGGCGAGCGGGCCATGTTCGTGGGTTTCGACGCCATTCTTCATGTGCACACTCGGTGGTCCGTCGTCGGGCCACAACACGCTGACGCCTGGCCGGCGTGCGCCCATCTGCGTGGTCATGCCAGACAGAATCGTGATGGGAAACTCGAGACCTTTCGCGCCATGAATCGTCTGGATACTGAGTGAGGTCTCGTCGGTTTCGGGTAACAACGGTTCGTGTACGCGCGCCATGGATCCGGACTGCAGCGCGGCCCATTGGGTGAATGCTCTGAGATCACCCGAGTTGGCTTCTTCGAATGTGCGGGCTTGGTCGACGAGGAAACGCAGCCGTCGCCAGACATCGGTCGTACGCGGATCACCGAACGCCAGCAACGCCGCTCGACGTTCACGCAACAGACGCTCGAGCAGCATCGAGGGAGTCAAAAACCAGCGCTCGCTCCACAGCCCTTTGAGGTGCGCCATGGCGGTCGCTACTGGATGGGACGACGAGATCGTGTCGGGCAACGCTGCCCGCACGTCCCAACGCCCGCCGTTGCGTCGCCAGATCGCCAGATCAACATCTGAGCAGGCATAGAGCGGTGATCGCAGCGCAGCAACCAGGCTGAGTTCATCGCCGGGATCATCGATGGCTCGTAGTGCGGCCAAGGCATCGACAACCTCTTGGGTGTCATAAACAAGCGTGCCGGTGACGATGCGATAGCGAAGCTCGGCATCGTCGAGCGCGGCGCGAAGAAACGGTAGTGAGGTTCGAGTTGGCAGCAGGATCGTGATGTCGTCGAGCGTCGCCGGCCGCCACTCGTCGGAACCGCGATCAAAGACTGGCCAGCGGTCTGGCTCGGCGGCGATCGCCCGCACCATGCCGACCACGTCTTCGGCTTCGACCGTGCGCAGTTCGGTTGCCCGAATCTTGGGGTCTTCGTTCGGCCCGCCCAGCAGGACCGGGCGATGCAGCTCGTTTTGTTCGGGCGTCTCGGCCTGTCGGCTTGCCACCAACGGCTGGTATTTGGGCTGGGCACCGGGTTCTTCGACGGGCATCTTGGCGTCGAACAGTGCGTTGACCCAGGCCACGATTGGTTCCATCGTGCGGAAGTTTGCTTCGAGTTGTTCTGATCCTTGCTCGCCTGCAAACTGGTCTCGGGCTCGGAGGAACAGAGCGATATCGGCGCGACGAAAGCGATAGATCGACTGTTTGGGGTCGCCAACGAAGAACAACCGACCAGGGTCGACCGCAAGCTCAGACCACGTGCGTCCGGTTACGTCGTCGGCGCTCGTTGCGATCAGGACGGCCAGTTCGATCTGAATCGGGTCGGTGTCTTGGAACTCGTCGAGCAGCAGATGCTGAAAACGGTCATGCAGAATCTGGCGGGCGTGGCGATTCGTTCGCAGCAGGTCACGCGACAACACGAGGAGGTCGTGGAACTCGAGTCCACCGTCGCTGCGTCGAGCGCTGGCAGCAGCGAACGTCTCGGCAGCGATCACTTGCGACAGGCGAAGTAGTACATCGTTGACGATCGGCCGCAGCACCTCTTCCTTGGCCGCCTCGACTGCCTTGATGGTGTCCTTGATCTGGGTGACGATGTCTGCGCCGCCCCACGCGTCTTTGCGCCCACCGTTGCCCGGACCCCATTTAGGCGCTTGGGTCAGCGCTCGCAATTTGCGCAGCGGCTGGTCGATAGCAGCGATGGCCTGCATCTCTGGCAACAACTGACCCAGATGAAGGTTGAGCTTGTCGTCACTCAAGACGTTGAGAGTTCGGGCGTTGGCCAGCTCGGCAACCAGCGAGTCGAAGTGTGCGAACTCGAAGTCGCTATCGAGCGGCGCAAAGTCGGCGTTGATCAATGATTCGAGGCGGTCCCAGTTCTGATTGAACTGGCTGGCAACCGTACGCATGGTCGACTGGTCGATATAGCGCGGTTCAACAGGGATCTTGAGCGCCGACGCCGCCTGCAACAGCTGAACATGGTCATCGTTGTCATAGAGCCGATCGACGAAACGCTGCCAACGATCCTCTTGTGCGAGTTGTGACGAGACCTCGTCGAGGACGCGGATTCGGGGCGGCAGACCCGCTGCGACGGCGAACTCGCCCAGGATACGATTGGCGAAGCCGTGCAGCGTCGTGATCGCTGCCAGGTCGCTGTCGGCAACTGCTTTGCGACAGCGATCGGCTCGAGGCTCGTCGCCGGCGGCAATCGCATTGGCTTGGACCTGCTCGAACCTGGCCCGGATGCGCGACTGCAATTCGCTGGCTGCGGCTTCGGTGAACGTGATCGCCGCTATTGCCGAGAGCGAAACGTCTGCCTCGAGCACCAGGTTCACGATGCGGTCGACCAGCAAGGTGGTCTTTCCTGACCCAGCCCCGGCTTCGACGAACAACGTCTCGTCGAGACCGTTGCTTCGCACGCGGTCGCGAACATGGTCATCAGACAGCGGTAGTTGTTGTTTGATCATGGCTCGTCTCGATCGGGTCGGGGTGTGAGCGCAACCCGCACGGCCATCTCGGGTGCCGCGGCCTTTTGGTCGGCGTGTTCGGCCCTATCACGGGGACACACCGCGGCGAAGTCGCAATAGGCACAGTTCTCGTAGCTGCTGCGGAACGACTGCCAGTCGCCCGGGACAGCAGCGAACACGCCTGCTTCGATGCCATCGGTAATCACTGTCAGCACATCGACGAGCCGCTCGCGATGACGTGGTGTCCAGGGGTATCCGTGTCGAGCGAAACCAGCGCTGGTGTTCACCATCCAGTACTCAGAACTCACAGCATGCGTACCCAGCCGGGCGGCCACGGCCTCGGCATATAGACCCAATTGCAACAAGGTGCCGTCTCGGGTTGGGTCGTCTTCGCCGGCAAGACCCTTGTACTGAGTACCGCTGCCGGTCTTGTAGTCGACAATGCGCTTGCTGCCGCTTCCCACATCGTCGATCCGGTCGATCATGCCGCGGAACCGAAGCGAGCGGCCGTCGTCGAGTGCGATCTCGAGTGGTTCGGTGGCGCCCATTCCGAACCCCAGCTCGAAGTGCGCAGGCGTTGCGCCATGGGCTGCGCGGTACTGATCATCGCTGGTCAAGAAGTC
>JBDNHG010000358.1:0-1652 GCA_041688925.1 Acidimicrobiales bacterium
CCAGAGCGACGGCGCTCTGGCCGTTCGCGATCGTTCTCGATCGAGAGCAGCACATAGCCATACAGGATGTCGGCAATGTTGGCGCCCTGCCAGCGAGCCGGGTCGAGAGCGACCCGGTTCGTGTCATCGAACTCGGTCGCATACCGATCGAAAAGCGCGTAGCGAAGCGCGCACTTGTCGCGATAGTGATGGTAGAACGCGCCGATCGAGCATCCTGCCGCCTTTGAAATATCGGCGATCGTCGCCCCGTCGATGCCATGCTGCGAGAACAACTCTTCGGCTGCATCAAGCAATGCCACCTGCGTCTTGCGACTGCGGTCCTGTTGCCCCTCGCGAACCCAATGCAGGTCCGATGTCCACTTGCTGCGCTTCACACATTCCCCATTCGCACGACATCGTGCAGTCCCGATGCCGGGGTTAGAGACTATGACCGGTGCTGCGTGGCCAAGAAAACCATGGTTATCCAAGCGCTGGGTGCCATGCGATGACCGTGGCTCGTCAGCGAGCTAGACGCCGAGCGACGCATCGGCCGCTCGGAGTTGACGCCGCGCCTTTGATGCACCCGAATCGAGGAAGTCAGCAACGACGGTTGCCATTTCTGCGGCCCTGGTGAAAAGGAAGAGATGTCCGCCGCCGCGCACGACATGCAAGCGGGCGTCGGGTATCAGCTTGGCCATCAGCCGGCCGTTCACGAGCCGGACGATTGGATCATCGTCTCCGGCAAGCACCAGGGTCGGGTGCGGAAGTCGGTGCAGCCACGGCAAGCTCGACCACCGTTGGATTGCGCTCATTTGATAGGCGTAGCCGCGGCCGCTGGGCGGCCGGGCGGCTCGCTGCCGTGCGTGTTCGTCGAGCAACGCCGGATTGTCTCGGATCGCGCCGCCGTAAAGGGTTGGTGCGATTCGTTTGAGGTATTCGGGCGAGTAGTAGCGCAGCGGCGAAAGCAGAGTCAGGACCGCTGCGGGCCGACCCGGCACGCTGGTCACGCCAGGCATCGTCGCGGTCAGAATCAGGCGACGCACCATGTTTGGATGACGATGAGCAAACTCTTGGGCAAGAGCGCCACCCCAGCTGAGGCCGAGCACATCGACCAGGCGGTGACCGAGTTCATCGACCAGGCCTGCGATGACACCGGCCATCTTGCGCATCGTGTAGGGCATGAGAGGCGTCGGGCTGCCGCCAACACCAGGTGCGTCGAACGCGATGGTCTCGCGATCGGCGAAATGTTCGCGGAACGGGTCGAAGAGATCGCCCGTGGCCCCAATGCCGTTGATCAACAACAATGGCCGTCCAGCGCCGGCGTTCTCGACGGTGACGCGAATGCGTTGCATTCCAACCGACACCATCGCTGATTTGGTGGTCACCGTGGTCTGGGCCGTGGGCATCCTGCCAGTCAACCACATGCGCTTCCAGCTTCAACGATCGACCGAGAGGTATTACCCAAGAACGTAGGAGCCGGGTGCGGGCATGATTGGGGGGTATGCGTCGCTGCCGGTTTCTGCCGGGGCGTCAACGTTGCGGCCACCGTGGGCTTTCAGCCATTCGGTCCAGTGATCCCACCAGCTGCCGCTGTGTTCGACGGCAGCCTCCCGCCATTCGTTGGCAGTTTCGGCAACGGTGGGGTTCACGTAGTACTTGCCCTTGGGGTTTCC
>JBDNHG010000359.1:0-4303 GCA_041688925.1 Acidimicrobiales bacterium
CGGAAGACTATTCTCGGTGACCTCACGTGCGAGAGCGACGGCCACCAGGGCCACACCTGCCGAGTTCAGCCAACTGGTCGCTGAGGCTTTCGCACGTCGCTTCGACAGTCGTTCGATGAGCGACGTCTCGCTCAGGTCAGGGTGCAGGTCGATCACGATTTCGACTGCTTCGGCTGCTTTGGCTGCTTCGCCTTGCTCGCCGTTGCCAGCGACGTCAGCAAGCGCGCTGCGGATGCTCGGTCCGAGAGCGTAGATCGGCCCGCCTTCGAGTCCGCTGGCGGTCACCATGGCGTCGCCTCGGGTCGAGGTTGTGCCGACCGTGAAGATTGCGTTCTTGATCGGCACGCCGGCGAATCGTTGCGCCATGACGGCCGACCACGCAGTGCCGATGCCACAGTTCGCGGGCTGCAACGACGCCACATCGATGCCGCCTTGCTCGAACGCAGCGACCCAGCCACCATCAGACCCAACTCGTGGCCAGCTGGCGCCACCGAGGGCGAAGACCGTGGCGTCAGAGCGTCTGGCGATTGTGCCGTCGGGGGTAGCGAACTGGTTGCTGCCCGATGCGTCCCAACCCGTCCATCGGTGCCCGGTTTCGATTTCGGCCCCCGACGCTGCCAGGCGACGCAGCCAGGAGCGCAGCAACGGGGTCGCCCGAAACGAGGCTGGAAACACGCGTTCACTGGTGCCGACAAAGGTCTCTTCGCCGTGCGACGCGCACCACTCGCGAAGCGCGTCCGGAGGAAAGGCACGGATGCATGGTTCGAGCCTGTCCTGGGCGGCGCCGTAGCGGCTGAGCAGTTCTTCGAGCGGTTCGGCGTGGGTGATATTGAGGCCGCCGCGACCGGCAAGAAGGAACTTGCGCCCGACCGACCGACGGTGCTCGTAGACGGTGACATTGACGCCAGCGTTGGCAAACACCTCGGCGGCGATCAAGCCGGCAGGACCGCCGCCGATCACCGCAACGTGTTTGCTCACTCGAAGTGTTCCGTCCGCATTTCGATGAACGTTGCTGTCGCCGAGGCGAACTTGCCGTCGGCGCTGTACGCCTCGCCTTCGAGAAACCGTTTGCGACCTGCCTCGCCGACCAGGCGGGCACGAAACTCGAGATCGACCAAGATCGGGGCCGGGGCCTCGAAGCGCACCGACAGTTCGCCGGTAAATGCCGACGCCGTTCCGGTGGCGCGAAATACCGACCCCATTACTTCATCGAAGATCGCGCAGATGATGCCGCCGTGGACCCGCTCGGGTGGCCCCTCGAAGCAGCGCCCCACCGCGACTCGGCCGATGACCTGGTCACCGTCGCGGAAGTAGGACGCTCCGACGCTGCATGGATTTGCGATGCCGCCGATCGGTGATGCCATGTCGAACTCGATCTGGCCTCCGTCGGGCGGCGGATCTGGCCAAGCGCCCGTTTCGAGGAACCGAGAAATGCGATTCTGCACGCCGAGGCTCTCTAGCTTGGTGCAAGGTGTCAACGGCTTGAGCAAAGCGGTCATGTCTGCGAGCTGTTGCGTAATACCAGCGGCCGTGCCGGCATCGATCTGGCGACTGATCACCATCTCGTTCAGACGTTGCAACTCGGCCGCAACCGCGGTCATTGGATTCTCTGACTCTGCCATCGAGCCACCTTACGAGTTCGGCACGTTTGCTTGGTATGCCGTGCTCGCTCAAACCGGTTTGGCGCAGCGAATGGCTGTCGACGACGACTGCGGCGTTGCGCTTGCTAGCGTCTGCATCCATGACCAAGACACGGCTAATTCCTGCAGCGATTTTCATCATCGTTTTCGTCTGCACGGCGGCGTTCGCCATCACCAAGTACTCAGACGCACAGGTACAGACGACCTGCCCGGCTGGCACCGAGCTTGCGGCCGACGGCACCTCGTGCCTCTCGCCTGCGGTCGATGACAATGTCACCACCACGGCGAGCTGCATACAAGGTGTGTTGTCAGACGACGGTCAGACCTGCGTCGTGCCACGCATCGATGCCGACCCCGCCCCCGTAGCCGCTCCGATCGAAGCCCCAATCCCCACCTTCACCGGCTGACCAATTGTCCTGGCGCCAGGCGCCAGGACAATTGCAGCTTTGTCGGCTCGGCGTCAGACTCGTTCGATGATGATGGCCGGTGCCATGCCGCCGGCTGCGCACATGGTTACCAAACCAACCTGCTTGTCGGTGCGTTCGAGTTCGTCGAGAATGGTGCCGATCAGCACCGCTCCGGTCGCCCCGATCGGATGCCCGAGTGCAATGGCGGCTCCGTTGACATTGACCTTGTCACGGTCGACATTGAGGTCACGCTGGAACTTCTCGGAGACAACAGCGAACGCCTCGTTGATCTCGATCAGGTCGATGTCGGCGAGGGTCATACCGGCCTTGGCCAGCGCCTTGCGAGCTGCCGGTACCGGTGCGTTGAGCATCAGGGTCGGATCGTCGCCCATGTTGACCGCGGCAATGACACGGGCACGGGCTTTCATGCCATGGGCCTTGGCATAGTCAGGGCTGGCGAGCAGGATTGCCGCAGCACCGTCGACGACACCTGACGAGTTACCAGCATGGTGCACGTATTCGATCTCGAGGCCAGGGAACTTGCGCTGGATCTGCTGGGCCAAGGTGGGCCCGCCCTCGTAGGCCGGGGCGTCGCCGAACGCAGGGAACGACGGCTTCAGGCTGGCGAGCGTTTCATAGGTCGTGCCAGGCCGCGGATACTCTTCGCGATCGAGCAGCAGGTTGCCGTCGTCGTCGAATACTGCGATGAGCGAACGATCGAAGCGGCCTTCGGCTATCGCCACTGCCGCCCGACGTTGGGACTCGGCGGCGAGCTCGTCGAGCGCTCGTCGAGAGATGTTTTCGAGGGTGGCGATCGCATCGGCGCAGACACCTTGGTGGCTTTGCGGATGCAGCGCGTCGAGATGGGCGTTTCCACGGTTCATGCCGCCCGATGGGTTGTGGGCATTCGTTGCGCTGGCCGACATCATTTCGGTACCGCCGGCGACGACCAGGTCTTCCATGCCCGACGCGATCTTGGCCGCTGCAAAGTTGGTAGCGGTGATACCTGAACCGCAGAAGCGGTCGAGGGTGACGCCGCTTGCCCGCTGATCCCAACCAGCGTCGAGTGCTGCCATACGTCCCAGATCGCCGCCCTGCGTGCCGGACTGCGTCGAGGTTCCCCAAATCACGTCGTCGACGTCGGCGGTGTCCAAGTCATTGCGGGTCGCCAGAGCAGCCAACACCGACGATGCCAGGCGTTGCGGATGCATGTCGGCGAACGCTCCCTTGCCGACCTTGCCGATTCCTCGAGGGGTTCGACAGGCGTCGATGATCAATGCGTCATTCATGGGGTCTCTCCTTGAGGCCGGGCGCTAACGGGCGCACCCACCCGCACATTAGGGTTTCTCGTTCAAGCAAACGAAAACGACAAGGCGCCGAGGTACACGTGTTGCTCACCCCCCATCCTTCCCACGGCCGTTCATCAGCACCACGGACTAGTCAGCGCGCTCAGATGCGTAACACGGTGAGGAAGGCGGCATGACCTTGCAGCTAGACGACAACATGAATCTGGCATCGGTGTGGGAACAGGTCGCAGACAACCAACCTGATGCACTCGCTCTGATCCACGGCACGACGAAGCGGACCTGGGCGCAGTTCGATGAGCGCGCCTCGCGCCTGGCTGGGTCTCTCGATGCGGCCGGTGTCGGCGCTGGTGACAATGTGGCGTTGGCGCTCTACAACGGCAACGAGTACATCGAGGCCGAGTACGCAGCGTTCAAGGTGCGGGCCGCACCGTGCAACGTGAACTATCGCTATGTCGAAGCCGAGTTGCGGTATCTGATCGACAACAGTGACGCCAAGGCTGTGTTCTTCGACGCGTCGTTGGCCGAGCGTTTTGCCACTATTCACGAAGAGCTCAGCGATGTGCAGCTATGGATCCAGGTCACTGGCGAAGGTGTGGACTGCGCCGATAGCAACGTGCCCGACTGGGCGGTCGACTACGACGCGCTGATTGCGTCAACGCCGCCGGCTGAGCGGATCGAACGCTCAGGTGACGACCTGTGGATCTTGTACACCGGCGGCACCACGGGGAACCCCAAGGGCGTCATGTGGACCCACGCCAGCGTATTGACAGTCACGAATCGCATCTTCACGCTGATGGGCGTCGAAATACCCTCGTCGCTCGATGGCGTGCCCGCCGTGGTCGAAGCGATCAGTGAACTCGGAGCAAGACCCTGTCAGCTGGCCGCATCGCCGCTCATGCACGGAACCGCCGGAATCGGCGCACTCATGTACCTGACCTGCGGCGGCACG
>JBDNHG010000360.1:0-3053 GCA_041688925.1 Acidimicrobiales bacterium
ATCCACCACACCGCAAGCCGAGTCGGCACATGCAACATCTCTGCCACACCCGACGGCACCAACCCGGCAACCAGTCCCCCGGTCAGACCCCACATCATCACCGGCCCAGCCGCCGGCCCGGCCAGCAGATTCGCTGGCAGCGAAGCGACAGGAAGCCCGTCGAAACGCCACACCAGCAACGGCGCAACCGCTATCTGAGCGGTGGCTGTCACTGCGAGAGACTCGACGAACACCCGGGGTCCTGGCAGTGCGCGTGCAACCCGACCCGACCACAACAAGATGCCGGCCGACGCCGCAACCGACAACTGGAACGCCACGCTGTGCACGATGAGCGGGTCGACCACAATCAACAACGTGACCGCGAGCGCCAGCACTCGACGACTCGAAACCTCGGTGCCAACCAACGCAGCAACCGCAGCAACCGCAGTCATGACCGACGCCCGAATCACCGACGGTTCAAAACGCGTCACCGTGGCGAACAACAGCAAGATCCCAAGCACAAACACGAACCGCTGCCGATAACCCAACCGACGCAGCACCGGCCCCGCGATCGACAATACAAACGCAACATTTTGACCCGACACGGCGAGAAGGTGGGTGAGCCCAGCGGCGTCGAAGTTGTCGGCAGTGAGCGGGCTTTGCTGGCGATCATCGCCATAGACAAGGCCCGCAAAGAGTGCTCGCTCATCGCGGGTGAGCGACGCTGCGCCCGACTCGATGGTTCGCCGGATGCTGTTGGCGATCCGGGTGTGTGTGGCTCCAACGTCGAATCCGTCGACGTCTGTCACGGTGCCTCGCACGGCCAGGCGTTGGGCCAACAACCAGTCGGGTACGTCGCCGAGCGGTCGGAGCTTCGCCTCGAGGTGTACCTGTTCTCCCATCAGCCGATTGCGCAGCGATCCCGCCGCCGACCCCCATGCCCGCAGGTCATAGCGTTGGCCGTCGATGGTCGCGGTCACGCGAACCCCGCCGCTCGCTGGTTCGGGATCACTGACCAGGGTCGCCTCCCCGATGTACTGCTGCGATGTCACCGGCATGACTCTGGCCCATGCTGCACCGGCGCTACACGAGGCCAGCACGATGGTCGCCACGATGAACACGAGCGGCCGCTTCTTCCTGTACGCCAGCAGCACCGCGGCGCCGGTAATCGCCATCCACATAATCGACCCGCCGATCGGGCGCGTCGCAGCGACCCAAACACCGATGGTCAACACGAGTACCTGCTGATCGCTCATGGTGGAGGAGTCCCGCTCGCCGTGTGAGCACAACGCCCCGATTCAATGTTCGTCATCGCCCAACGACGGCGAACGGGCGCATCTGTTCGAGTTTGGTTTCGCCAATGCCGGGCACCTCGAGCAACTCATCAACCGACAGGTACGGACCCCTGTCCTCGCGAGTTTGCACGATCGCCTGCGCTGTCGCCGGGCCCACCCCGGGCAACGACTCGAGGTCAGATGCGCTGGCGTTGTTGATGTCGACGACCGGGTCAACCAATGCGCTGTCGCTGCCCGACAGTGACGACGGCCGCATCGACGGCACCAACGAGGGCACCACTTCTTCGTCGTGCGCAGGCACATGAATTCGTTCGCCATCGATCACGGGCGCCGCGAGATTCACCCGATCGAGGTCGGCCTCATGGGTTGCGCTGCCTGCACGCTCGACTGCTTCGAAGACTCGGGAACCCGCCGGAAGCACGACCACGCCCGGCGAGCCGACCGCCCCCGAGACGTGCACGATGATCTCGGCCGGATCTGCCGACTGCTCACCGTCGCCCACTGGTTCGGCTTCATCTTCAGGCGCCGAAGCCGTGTCTGCAACGACCGGGGTCCCCGACACATCGACCACTGGCACCGACAGGTCGTCGGCATCGACGCCAGCGCTATCGCCGTCGCCAGCATCGGCGACCAACATCGGCAGCAGGTCATCGATCGGCTCGCCCGAACGATTCGACCAGGTCTGCCATCCCCACACCAGGCCGAGCGCCAGCAGCGCCGCCCCCACAGCGATCAGCCCGCCAAACACACTGGCGTGCCGTTCGTGTCTGTCGTCGTCGATCGCGCTGGCAGGCACCGAAGGCATCGAGCCCATGGTTTCTCGACGCAGGCGCAGCTCTTCACGAGAGCGGACAGCGCGATGGCGTAGTCGCTCGGTCCAACGCGTTGCAGGGTCAGGGCGTCGGGGCTCGCTCACCCGAAAACAATGCCCAGAGCGGTTCTCAGCCGGTTCTCAGAAGCCGCTCAACACTCGACTGAGACGTCGGGAACGCGTGGGAACGCGTGAGAATCGTGTGAGAACGTGCACCCGATTGGCCTGACATCGCCGCGAGATGCGGGGTGTACCTGGTCTGTTAGGCGTTGGCCTCGCGGCGCGTGATTGCGGCTTGGATCTTCTCTGACAGCGCCGGTACCGCGGGCTTGTTCGCACGGTTCCAGCTGCCCGTCCGCGCAGCTGGACGCAAGCTCGGCGAGCGGCGGCCACTCTTGCGGCGGGCCAGTCGGCTTCGTAGCACCTGCGCGTTGGGTTCGAGTTCAGCAACACCGTGCAGGCGGCTGACCCACGATGCTTCGACCTCGAGCGGGATGCGGCGGTACGAAGCCATATGGCCATAGCCGTTCAGACGAAACCGCAGGTAGGAACCAACGTAACCCACCAAGAACCGAGCGGTGCCGAGTTCGCGGAACTGGCGCACATGCACCAGCTCGTGCGCCATGAGACCCGCATGCTCGGCAGAACGCTGCCGCACGAAGATGGTGCGCCCGAGGGTGATCGCTTCTGCCTGGGGCGGCACGAGGCCACCAACCACGAGGCGATACCCATCGCGTTTCTCGACTCGCATACGAAGACAGTAGCGAATAGTGACGCCCCCTGGGGGCGTCACTATCCGTAACGGTGCAGTTGGCTCAGGGCCGACTCAGAAAAGTCGTATCGACAGCTGTTTGCGGTAGTCGGCAGTGCGAGGATCTTCGGGACCCATGACCTCGAGCAGGTCGATAAATTCTTGCCGAGCGTCTTCGTCGGTTTTGACCCGATCGAGCAACGCTGCGAGTTTGGCA
>JBDNHG010000361.1:0-7413 GCA_041688925.1 Acidimicrobiales bacterium
CTCGGCATCTCACTAGTGACGTCCCCAGGGGACGTCACTTTTGGTGGTGGCGAATGAATCGCGATCGGGCGATGCGGTGGCGGTTGGTGCTTGGCGGTGGCGAGGCCGATGGTGTTATCGACGCAGGTGGCCAAGCCATTGGTCTCACCGCCGAGGACGCAGCGCGCGACAAGGCGCTTTCCGAGCTCTATGACAGCGACGCCAAAAGCCACGGCGGCATGGGCGGCTCCGCACCGCGGGTGGCCAAATGGCTCGGCGACATCCGCACCTATTTCCCGTCGTCGGTCGTGCAAGTCATGCAGGGCGACGCCATGGACCGCCTGGGTCTGCGGCATCTCCTGCTCGAACCCGAGATGCTCGAATCGGTCGAACCCGATATCTCGATGGTCACGACACTCATGGGTCTTGGCCAAGCCATCCCCGAGTCATCACGCCAAACCGCCCGCCAAATCGTGCGAGCGGTTACCACCGAACTCGAAGCGCGTCTCGCAGCAAAAACCCGCCAGTCGATCACGGGCGCCCTCGACCGCTCGGCACGAACCCGCCGACCAAAAGCGGCCGACATCGACTGGAACCGAACGATCGCTGCCAATCTCGGCAACTATCTGCCCGAGTACAAAACCGTCGTGCCCGAACGGCTGGTGGGGTACGCCCGACGCAGCGCCCAGGTCGAACGCGACATCGTGTTGTGTATCGACCAGAGCGGCTCAATGGCCAGCTCCATCGTCTACTCGAGCGTCTTTGGCGCAGTGATGGCATCGATCAAATCGGTCAAGACCCGGTTGGTCGTCTTCGATACCGAAGTCGTCGATCTGACCGACGAGATCGCTGACCCCGTCGATGTGTTGTTCGGCGTGCAACTCGGCGGAGGCACCGACATCAACCGGGCGATCGCTTACTGCCAAGAACACATCACCAAACCTGCCGACACGATCTTCGTGCTGATCAGTGATCTGTACGAAGGCGGCATCGAAGACGAGATGTTGCGGCGCGCCCGCGAAATGGTCGACCAAGGAGTCATCGTCATCGCTCTGCTGGCGCTGTCAGACGACGGCGCTCCCAGCTACGACGTCAACCATGCCGCCCAACTCTGTGCGCTAGGCGTGCCCGCGTTTGCCTGCACGCCCGACCTGTTCCCCGACCTCATGGCTGCGGCTATCAAGCGGCGAGACCTCGCCCAATGGGCGGCCGCCAACGATGTTCCCCTCGCCATGGCCCAAGACAGCACCGCCGATTGAACCGTCGCGCACCGGCAGAAGAACGCCCATGCCCAAACCCCGCAGCTCTGAACCCATGCAATGAAATAGTCACTGCTGAGGTTCAGGGATGCGGGGTCAGGGATGCGGGGTCAAGAGGTCGTCGCCGCGCTACGCGGCACGATCACCTGCAAGGTGCCCGGGTGTTGTTCGATCACAAAGCGGCCCGAACCCTCGAACACCTCGCCATCAGCGGCGAGCGCTGCGGTCGGTGTGCCGAAATCGACGGTCATCCGCGATCGCAGCGAACGTTCGTAGACCCGGCTTCGGCCGAGGGTGCCGGTGACCAGCGATGCAACCAGTCGTAGCCGGCTGCCAGGTTGACCGGCGTCGACCATGCGGACATCGAGCACGCCGCAGGCGAGGTCGGCACGGGTGGCCGGGGCAAATCCCGGTGGGTCATAGGCGCCGTTGCCGACAAAGATCATCCACAGCGAGCGAGGTTCGCCGTCGACCACCACGTGTGACGGAGCGCCATACCTCAGCACGCTCGCGAGCGCTCTGATCATCGCTGGCCACTTGCCGATCGTGTCGTCGAGTCGTTCACGCCCCGCCACGAAGTCGCTATAGACCCCGAAACTTGCAGTGTTCACGAACGTTCGCCCGTCGATCGTGCCGACATCGATCAGAGCGACCTCACCATGTTTCAGGGCCTCGATACTGTCGTCGACCGAATCGAGGCCGAGGTCGCGGGCGAAGTGATTCAACGTGCCACCGGGAAACACGACCAACGGCACACCTTGGTCGATGGCAACTGTTGCCGCTGCGCTCACCGACCCATCGCCGCCAAACACGCCGAGAACCGTGGCCATCTCGGCTTCGTCCGCGAGCAACGCGATCAGATCTTGATCTGGTTCGGCGAGGGTGATGATGGCATCGGGAAGCGACTGGCGCAGTGAGTCGACCGCGTCGCTTGTTGCGCCGGTACCGGCCGACGGGTTGGCGACAATCCTCACGCCGCGGCCGGTTGCTGACGCAGTCGACAGCGCACGTTGCGCGGGCCGCGGTGCATGCTCGACCTTGGCTGGCGAGTCGTCGATCAGTGGCCACGCCCGTGTCGAACCCCATGCAACTGCGGCGCCAACCGCCGCGCCAATCACGACATCGCTCGGATAGTGCACACCCGAGGTCACTCTGGAGACAGCGACGCCGGCCGCTAACGCAGCGATTGGTGCAGCCGCTGCGGGTGCCTCGAACGCGCTGGCGACGGCGTAGGCCGCGGACGACGCCGAATGACCTGACGGGAAGGACGATGACGATGGGCGTGCAACGATGCCCGGCAGCGCAGCCGGATCAACGGGTGGACGCGGTCGGGGAAACAAGGGTTTCATCACCGCATTGGCCAAGAACGACGCGACAGCCATCGAGAGCAAACCCCGTTGTGCAGCGCGGCGACCAGCCCGTCCTCCGGTCACCGCCTGGACAGCTCCAATCGCGAACCAGAGCTTCGAAAAGTTCGCCGAATTGCTCAGACGTGCCAGACCCGTCTTCAGGCCGCCGGGCCACTGGTCGACCATCCACCTGGCGACGACGACGTCGAGCCGAACTATCGACCGAAACACGCAGAGCCCAGCGAAGGAGAGAGCAGCGACAACACCGCGTGATCTCGAGACACTCGACAAACCGACCAACCGCTATCCGCGGGGCTTCCAGGCATCAGCATGTTGTAGCAACCCCGCATTCACATTCGCTACATCGAAGCAACCAAATCATTGCCGTGCCGCAATCGCGTCGGCGATCAGTTCGGCCTCGGTGATGAAGTCAGGATGGAATGCGGTCAAGGTCGCTGGATTCAACCCGGCAGTGAACAAGCCCGGCGTCTGTTCGAACGGTGCTTGCCCCACGCGGGGCCAGCTCTCGTCGAGCATCTCGGCCGGAAGCACGCCTTTGAGCCCTGGCCGGAAACCGGTCGCGGCAATGACCACATCACACGCGATAACCGTGCCATTGGTCAGTCGCACTGCTGAACCCGCCGCGTCGACGTCGAGGCCATCGACGTCGCCAACCAGTCGCACCCGTCCCGAGCGGACGTCATCGATGACACCGCTATCGAGCGTTGCGCCCGATGCCTCGGCCACCTGGCTGAGTCGCCGTTGAGGCGGGCCCAGTCCGTAGGGTCGCAATCGTCCAAACAAGAGCGGTTGCGAAAGCCTGCCGCTCAGGTCAACGAGATGGTCGGGCAGCCGTTTGCCCATTCGCCCCAGCGTCGTAAGGTTGGTGCCGAACAGTTCGCGCCTTGCCCATACCGGCCGGGTGCGAATCGACCATGTCACCTCGACACCGCCGTCGGCCAGCAGGTGGGCGATCTCTGCGCCCGAGTTGCCGCTGCCGATGACAAGTGCCCGCCGACCCGTGTAGTCGTTGGCCCGACGAAATCGTGATGAGTGAATGACCTCGATCGAGTCGCCCACGTTCTGTAACCACTCGGGAATCACCGGAATGTGGGCACGTCCGGTCGCCACCACTACCGCGTCGGCACAGAAATCACCGGCACTGGTTTGCAGCATCCAGGCACCGTCGCCCCGCTGTATCTGCTCGACACGAGCGACCCGTCGGTCAACGCAGAGTACATCTGCTGCATGCTCGATGTACGCCGCCCATTGATCGCGCGTCGGCCAGCGATCCATGCTTGGTGGCGCATCGACGTCTGGGATCAGGGATGCGTCGCGTTCGGTGTTCAGCGTCAATTCGTCGTAGCGGCCTCGCCACACATCACCCAGTCGTGATGCATCGTCGAACACGACCGAGTCAATGTTTCGTCGACGCAACGCGCCGACCACGCACAACCCGGCGTGCCCACATCCAACGATGGCAACCCGAACCTGGGGCACTGACATGTCAGGTCACCCGACCCGGCGGGCACCGCATCAGGGATAGGAAATACCGGTCAGCTCCTCGCTGACTTCCCACAATCTGGCGGCTGTTCGTTCGTTGCGAGCCGCAGCAGTGGCGGTGACACGAGTCGCTCGCCCTCGTATCTCGCTCATGCCGGCGGGTCCGAAGTATTCGCCACCTTTGGCGGTCGGGTCGGTCGCTGCGCGCAGTGTGGGCTGGGCGCCGGCGGCGGCATCTTGCAGCGCCACTTTCGCCAACACCTTGAGTGGCTGCAGAAACAGGTTGCTCATGAGATGGTTGCCGAGATCGGTCGACGAGACCCCTGGATGTGCGGCCACCGACATGATGTCGAGCTCAGCGGAAATGCACCGTCGTTGCAGCTCGAAGGCGAAGAGCAGGTTGGCGAGTTTCGAGCGCCCATACGCTGCCGGGGCCCGATAGCCCCGGTCGTACATCAGATTGTCGAAGTCCATAGTGCCAGACCGGTGCGCCAAGCTGCTGACGGTGACAACTCGGGCGCCAGGCGTTGCGCTGAGTACTGCCATCAGCTGACAGGTCAGGGCGAAGTGCCCCAGGTGATTGGTGCCGAGTTGCCGCTCGAAACCATCGGCCGTCACGCCCTTCGAGACCATCATGATGCCAGCATTGTTTATGAGCAGGTCGAGCCGATCGTGTGTGTCTGCGAACTCGGTCGCGAACGCCTCGACCGAACTCAAATCGGCCAAGTCAACAGTGATGACCTCGAGCGACGCGCCGGCCACCGCCTCGGTCAACGATGCCTTGGCCGCCGCTGCCTTGTCAGCGTTGCGACTCGCGATCACGACATGGGCGCCATGCGCCGCCAATTGACGAGCGGTCTCGTAACCAAGCCCGGTGTTGGCGCCAGTTACTACTGCTACCTTGCCAGTCAAGTCACCCATGCCTTCGACGGTCCATGATGCGTTTGCCACCCCACCATTGTGTCTGACGCCGAGCAATCGCGCGCTGCGGACCGACTCGACCTGGCTGAGGAGTTGCGCCAATAGGCAGACAGAAGACGTGCGGACCTATCCGCCACGCCCCCTATTTCGCAGAGTGGCGGCGCCCGAACATGCCGCGTCCGTCCATGCGAAACGCCACGACGCCATTCTGGTTGGTGAGTTCCGAGCGAAAGAACGCTGTTCCTCGTGTGGGGTCGCTGCCCGACAGTGCTGTCGACAAGACCTCGATGGTGCCGTGCAGGACGTCGCCCGGACGTACCGGTGCGAGCCATCGAAGGTTCTCGACACCGGGCGAGCCCACCGAGTCTGTGTAGTTCAAGAAGTTCCGCGCATAGATGCCCATGTAGGCGGCGCCGGTATGCCAACCCGAGGCGATAAGACCGCCAAAGCGGCCAGCGGTAGCTGCCGCCTCGTCGATATGGAACGGTTGCGGGTCAAAACGATTGGCGAACTCCAGAATCTCTTCGACCGTGAACTCGTACTCGCCCAAGTCATAGGTGGCGGGCGACAGGTCTTCCCAATAGAGGTAGTCGCCCGGTACCAAGGTCTTCAGCGCCTCGTTGGCGGTCATGCCGGTCTCCTCACGTTGGTGTCGGTCTAATGAGTCTGGCCGAGTCGAGCGCGATGGCCAACGCCCCCACCCCCCCTGCGGCGGAGTGTAAGACGGTGCACAATTGAGGGCGTGCGAACTCAACGTCATACGGTCTTGATATGACGCGCGTGCGAATACATGTGCTCGGCGCGCTAGAAATTTCTGGCGACGATGCCATCCACACGTTGTTGCCACCTGCATTGCACCATCTCGTGGCGGTGCTCGCGGCGGCTGGCCATGACGGCATCGGCCGCGATGACCTGGCAGTCGAACTATGGCGCGATCTTTTGCCAGAATTATGGAAGTCCGCGCTGCGTAACCGGATGACGGCGACCAGACGGGCGATTGGACCCGACGCTATTCTGACCCAACGAGGTTGCAGCCGCTGCGTGCATACCAGCGCGTACATCGGCTCGACCGCGCGGTCACGTGGGAGACCATTCGGGCGCACGTCCTGGTCGGGCAGGAACAATACGCCCGCCAGATCATTGCCGAGGTCAAGAACCATGCTCCCGAGGCCAAGACCGACGCCTATCTGTGGATCGACGAGCTCGACACGCAACTCGACGTGGGCACGCAGCGGCGACACCGCGAAGACCGTGAGCCAACACCGATCCAAAGCGCCCTGTCTGTCGAAGAGACCGCGCGATTCGAGCTGTTCACCGCCGCTATGCACGACGGCAACTGGAACCAGGCCTTCGAGGTCGCTATGGGCGGTCTCCCCAAAGCCGACCGTTCCGACGGCGACTCAGTGCGAGTCGAGCTTCTCGAGTCGATACCGCTCGAACGGTTGGACAGCACGCACACGTTCTCGCTCGCGCTCACCCTGGCGCGGCTTCTGAGCTTTGGCGGACGCGACGCGGATGCGCACCAATGGTCTCACACGACCCAAGAGTTGGCAGCGACCCCGAACCAGCGCTTCGCGGCCTCGATAGTCAGCGCACTCGTCGGCGTGAGTACCGACGAGCGAACCCCGATCTCATTTCCCGAAGGAGCCAGCCCGACAACCGAAGAGCGGGTCAACGTGCAGTCACTGCACGTCGTGATCATAAATCACCTCGAGCGAGCATCGTTCGAGCGTGTGGCGCCCCTCCAACGACGGTTCACCTCGCTGGTCGAGGCGAGCGCCGACCCCTATCGTCGATGGGGCCTGATGACCCTTCAATCAATGACGTAGTTCGTCAATGGTGAAATAGCAGCCGCAGCCGCCACCGCCCGAGACGCGCACAAGTACGCAGCATTCTTCGACATTGCCGAGGCCGAAACAACCCTGGTCGCCCAACTGTCGAACGCCCACTGCGTCTACCCGGGTTTCGCCGGCATCGATGACGTCGCAGCCAGCTATCCAGCGAGCGCGTCTTCACTGTTGAGTCGAGCGCTGCAGGCAGTGCGCTGGGCACCCGTTGATTCTGGCGTCGAGGTCGACCGCTTCCTGCGCAGGTACAACTTTCAGAGCCACATGTCGCTGACGATTCCGATCCTTGCGCTGCTCGCACCTCATGCCAGCGACCCACGACTATGCGCCGAGATTGCCGAACGGCTCAGGAAACGCACCGCCACATCAGCAATCTTGGGCGCTGGCTACTTGCATCTTGGTCCCGTCGACCGAGCATTGGCCCGGCTCGTCGAAACCGAAACCGAGTCTGAGATGCATCTTGCTGCCGCCGTGCATGTTGCCGATCGCCAACAGACTCGCCTGTGGCAGGTTGTTTGTCGCCTCGACCTCGCCGGGTTGACAGGCAATGCCAAG
>JBDNHG010000362.1:0-5057 GCA_041688925.1 Acidimicrobiales bacterium
CGAGTTCGATCCTGTGACTGGTGAGCCGGTGCAGGTGGGTCTTGACGATGGCGACGATGTCGTCATCGGCGACAACGGCGAGGCTGACTTCGATACCACAACAGGTGTCGCACTCGTCACCGAGATCAGCACGACAGCGCCTGAACACGGCGGCGATGACTTCATCTTTACCGACAATGGCAATGACATCGTGTTGGCTGGTTCGGGCAACGATGTCGTCGACGCCGAGAACGAGACCAACCCCGACGAAGGCGTCGACGTCGTGCTCGGTGACAACGGCACCGCAACGTTCGACCTGGTCGATGTCGGCGCCGGTCTTACTTCGGTTCTCAGCGAGGTCACCTCAACGGCTACCGGCATTGGTGGCGATGACGTGATCATCGTTGGCGATGGTGACGACTTTGTGATCGCCGGTGTTGGCGATGATTTGGTGAATTACGAGTTCGATCCTGTGACTGGTGAGCCGGTGCAGGTGGGTCTTGACGATGGCGACGATGTCGTCATCGGCGACAACGGCCACGCCGACTTCGACACCACAACAGGTGCACCACTCATCACCGACATCGAAACGACAGCGCCTGAACACGGCGGCGATGACTTCATCTTTACCGACAATGGCAATGACATCGTGTTGGCTGGTTCGGGCAACGATGTGGTCGACGCCGAGAACGAGACCAACCCCGACGAAGGCATCGACCTCGTCTTCGGTGACAACGGCATGATCGACTTCGATCTCGTCGACACCGGCAACGGCCTGACGCCAGTCGTGCAACAGATCACCTCGACGGCAACCAACATTGGTGGCGATGACGTGATCATCGTCGGCGACGGCCCTGACATCGTGGTCGCCGGCGTCGGCAACGATCTGGTGAACTACGAGTTCGATCCTGTGACCGGCGAGCCGGTGCAGGTCACCGTCGATGACGGTGCCGACATCGTCATTGGTGACAATGGCACCGCCACCTTCGAGACCTCGACCGGCGTGCCGCTGCTCGACATCATCTCGACGACTGCTCCCGAAAGCGGTGGCGATGACTTCATCTTCACCGGCGATGGTCCTGACATCGTCTTGGCAGGTTCGGGCAACGACGACGTCGATGCCCAAACCGATGGCGTCATCGACCCCGAGACCGACATCGTGATCGGCGACAACGGCACCATCGACTTCGACACATCAAACGGCGATTCACGCCTCGTCAGTATCACTACGACGGCGCCTGACATCGGCGGCACCGACATCATCAAGACAAGCTTCGGCGGCGACATCGTCTTTGGTGGCACCAGCGAAGACAAGATCTTCGCCGACGGCGGCTTCGCCAACGACTTGGTGGTTGGTGACAACGGCCGGGCGCTGTGGGTCGATGGCGTGTTGCGCTGGGTCACCACGACCGATCCTGCACAAGGTTCCGACGACCACATCGTTACCGGCTCTGGTCTCGATGTCGTGCTCGCCGGCAGCGGCAACGACTTCGTCGATGCCGGCAGCAACGTCGGCGGCGACATCGACCGAGACATCGTCATCGGTGACAACGGCGTGGTGCACTTCAACCAGTTCGGTCAATCGACGCTGATCTACACCATCGATCCGCTCGTCGGTGGCGACGACTTCATCATGACCGGCGGCGGTATCGACACCATCTTCGGCGGCTCTGACAGCGACTTCATCGACGCTGGTCTCGACGACGACCTGGTGTTTGGCGACAATGGCTTCGTCGACTTCAACGACCGAAACGGTAATGCCGGTGAGTTCCAGTTGGCCTACAGCACCGATCCGCTCGATGGCGGACACGACTACATCCACGCTGGGGCAGGCAACGACGTGGTCTTCGGCGGCTCGTTCTCCGACATCATCTATGGCGGCTCGGGCAACGACGTGTTGCTCGGCGATCATGGTCTCTTCGACCGCTCGCTGCCGCTCGACCAACAGTTCCGCTCGATCATGACGTCTGCCCTCGACGGTGGCGGCGATGACGAAATCCATGGCGACAATGGCCCCGGCCAGGGTGGCTTCGGCTTCGCTACGTTCGACGATGTGATCCTGGGTCAGCAGGGCGACGATCGACTCTTCGGTGGCATTGGTGACGACGACATCATCGGCGGCCACAACGTGCTCGACGGTGTCGATGGCAACGACCTCATCGATGGCGGGGCCGGTGCTGACGTGGTGCTCGGCGACAACGGTCAGATCCGCCGCATCCTGATCGGGTTCGATCGCGACACCCATGCCCGCTACCCCGAACCATTCGCCGACGTCATCCGTGTGATCACGATGTTCGACAACATCGACCTGATCTCGGGTGACGATCACATCCTGGGCGGCGGCGGACGCGACATCCTGCACGGCCAGCGCGGCAACGACCGCATCGACGGTCAGGGCGGCGACGACAATATCTTCGGCGAACTCGGCAGCGATGTTCTCGCCGGAGGCGCCGGACACGACGCGATCCTGGCCGAAGCCGGTCAGATCTTGCCGGTCTTCAACGCCGACGGCACCCCAATGGTGAACGCTGATGGATCGTGGCGCCGCGACATCGTGCTCGAAGACGAGGGCGTCATCATCGACTACATCAACGGTGGTATCGACTTCGAACACGCCTTCACCAACGGTCTCGCCGAACGGTTGCTGCGGGCTGATCTCATCCTGATTGCCGGTATCGCACCGTCGACGACCAGGCCATGGGACACCCTGTTGATCCTGATCAAGTTCATTGCTGCATCGACCAACGAGATAGACGGCGGCGCAGGCAACGACATCCTGTTCGGTGGTTCTGCGGCTGATCTCATCCTGGGCGCCGGTGGCAACGATCAGATCTTCGGTGGTCTCGGCAACGACCTGCTCGACGGGCAGGGCGACAACGACCTGGTCGTCGGCGACGATGTGACAAACAGTGCACTCAGGGCCTACCTGTCACGGATACTTCACGGCGTACGCCTGACAGGTGACATCACATCGAGTGGTCTCGTGCCGCTTGACGTCGCAGGCACGCTCATCGTGCCCGACGGCATGATCCGAGCTGACGCATACGCCTGTGCCTCTCCGGGTGCCTCGCTGGGTCAGGTGCTCACGGGTGCCGGCACTATCGGCGACACCATTGTTCGCTCTGACGGCACCGAGTTGCCCACCGCATTGCCTGACACTGCTCCATTCTTGATCCTCGGGGCTAGCCTCCAGGCCGAGATCGATCGGTTCGTCCGAGGCTTTGCCGAACTGGCAGCCGACTACGACCTGGCGAAGGCCACCAGCGGCGGCGTGCGCCGTTTCCATCCCGGACGCCACGTATTCAGCGGCAACGACACTCTCAACGGTGGGCGTGGCAACGACCTGTTCGTTGGCGACAGCGGCCATCTCGCCGCTGTGGCCGGCGGCGCAACCTACGCCGACGAAGAAACCTATCTCGCAAGCGCCGTGGCGTCATATCAGACGGTGCTTGAACTCGATCACATCACCGCAGATCTCGTGGTCGAGGCACATCGCACGGTGCTGCGCACACTGGTGCAAGACGGGCTGCGTTTCGGAGCACCGGCAGCCGGCACGCCAACGCTACACACGGTGAGCATGGGCAACGATCTGCTCGACGCCAAGGCCAACCCGCTGGTGTTCGGCGACGTCGATCCCGACGTCTTGGTCGCTTCTGACAGCAGCTTCGTCGAGGATTCAGCTCCGGCGTTGCTGACCGCTCAGGGTCTGGCGGCACTGCTCCGGGCGCTCGACATAGCAGGAACCACTCAGGTTCCTCGACACGGCAACCCACCAGCACTGCCAACCGAGGCCGTACTAGCGGTGATTCCGTTCGACCGTTCCTGCGAACCCCTAACGGGTGTCGATCGCATCAGCATGGACCTCGACGACGTGCTGTTGGCCTCGCCCGCTGCGCCTGACGCGCCGGCGATGCTCGCGCCGCTGGTGCCCACCGACCCCGACGAGAGCTGAGCGCCAGCCAGCGCACCCTCACCACCGAACATGTACCTAGTGTCCTGTCCGGCTATTCATAG
Source organism: Acidimicrobiales bacterium (assembly GCA_041688925.1). GTDB lineage: Bacteria > Actinomycetota > Acidimicrobiia > Acidimicrobiales > UBA10347 > UBA10347. The sequence continues at coordinate 3,994 of JBDNHG010000362.1, forward strand.
TGCTAATTCAACGGCCCTCTGCGCCCCTCGCGTCGTTCTCGAAACCGCAATTCCGAGCCGAGGGGTAGCGGTTCCTGCGGCCTTGCGGGTAGTCCGCCTTCGGCTGTTTTCTAGTGTCCTGATCTATGGTCCCGACGAGCCTGCCGTCTTGCGAGGAACACAGATCGCTCGCCGAACAAACACCGGAACAACCGGACGGGACACTAGCTGGGGAGCACTGCGGTGGCTTCGATTTCGATCTGGGCCCGGTCTTCGAGAAGGTCAGCGACCACAACCAGGCTCATGGCTGGGAAATTGTGTCCGAGCACGGATCGATAGGCGGCGCCGATTTCTGATTGTCGAGCCGCATATTTGGCCTTGTCCGTGACGAACCAGGTCAGGCGGGTCAAGTGTTCTGGCCCGGCGTCCGCAGCGGCGAGGATGGTTTTGATGTTTTCGAGTGTTTGGGTCATCTGCGCGATGAAGTCATCGGTGTCGAACTTCTGATCCGAGTTCCAGCCGATCTGACCGCCGAGGAACAGAACCCGACCGGTTGCAGCAATGGCATTCGCGTAACCTTTGGGTGGTGCCCATCCGTCGGGAGTTACTGATTCATGAAACATCAGCTCGTGCTTTCTGATCGGCGCAGAACGTAGCGCTGGATTTTTCCGGTTTGGGTCTTGGGGAGAGCCTCGGCGTACTGGATCGAACGAGGGTATTTGTAGGGAGCGATCGTGGCTTTGACGAAGTCTTGCAATGTGCTCGTCATGTCGGCGTCGCACGAGTACCCCTCGTTGAGCACGACATGGGCTTCGACGATGTTGCCTCGGTCGGCGTTGGGCACACCAATCACCGCACATTCGAGAACCGCGTCGTGGGCCATGAGCACGGCTTCGATTTCGGGCCCGGCGATGTTGTAGCCCGATGAGATGATCATGTCATCGTTGCGGGCGGCAAAGTGCAGATAGCCATCGGCGTCCATAACACCGAGGTCGCCGGTGGGGAACCACCCGTCGGTCGTGAAGGTCTGCTCCGGGGCGACGCCCAAGTACCCGACCATCATCTCGGGACCACGAACGAGGATC
>JBDNHG010000363.1:0-2822 GCA_041688925.1 Acidimicrobiales bacterium
ATGATCGTGTTGGCTGGGTCGCTGCTCGCTTTCTGAGCTCTGACACCGAACCAAGCGAAGACACGCCGACTCCCACGCCGACTCCGGTTCCTTCCGGCTCGACGTCGGTCGTCTGCTTTCTCAACGACGGCTCCCCGACCCAAGTTGCCCGACTGGTGTTCACCAACCTCACCGAAATTTCGGGCGTGCTGCGTTCAATCGGCGCCGAATCGACAACCGACCAGGCCGTCGCCGGGACTCTCAACAATGGGCAAGCCGACGTGACGCTGACCAACACCGAATCAAACGCCCGTTCGCGTCAGACTTGGACCTTCAATCCTGCCAACGTCGACGTCGGCAACGGGCGATCGCTGGCCGTGGTCAGCTGTGACTCGGTCGCTGGCGAGCTCAGCTGATCGCCGAACTCGCACCCAATGGTGCGCGTGTGTGACCAAGCGTAACGTCGTAGCGTTCAACCTGAACCGCACAGGAGCGCACGATGGATTTTGGCGCCCCGCGAGATCCCGGTATTTCGGCTGACGCGAAACTGAACGATCGTTGCGCCGATGCCCGGCCCAGCATTGGTTGCCTTGTATCAGTCGGCCCAGCGCCCTCGGGCTATTACCGAGAACACATCGTCGGCCGATGCGTCGGTCGCGAAGCTCTGATACGACCACGTCGCGCCCCGGCGTTCGGCGTCGACCGGGTCGATCTGCATGCCCACCATTGTGTCAAAGCCGTCGATCGAGCCGCGTTCCTCGATGATTACGTCGAGCATCCGGCTGAGATGATCAGCGTCAACGAGTTCGATTGGAACTAGCCCGTCGAACCGAGCAGAGCGCCGTAGCGGACGCCGAGCCGAGCCGCCACGAGCGGCAAACCACAACGGTATGCGTGGCAGCTGCACCGGCCGAGGAAGCACGGTGACACCGTCGGCGCGATAGGCGGCGCCTTCGTGGGCCACTGGTTCGCCCGACCAAAACGCCAGCAGCAGCGAGACCGCCTCGTCGAGTCGGTCGCCGCGCTCGCGTGCATCGACGATCTCGCCGAACCGCGACAGTTCACCCCCGCTGTCGACACCGAGGCCCAGCCCCAGCGTCAGGCGCCCACCCGACAAATGATCGACGGTCAGGGCTTCTCGTGCGACCTTGATGGGCCGCCGCCTGGTGAGCGGCGTGACCATGGGTCCAATGCGGATCGTTTCGGTTGCCAGCGACATCGCGCCGAACATCACCCACGGATCAAGGATTTCGGGCGGATCGTGTTCGGGTCGGTAGACGTGATCCCAGAGGAACACGCCATCGATGCCTGCCTCTTCCGCTGCGACCGCAAGCTCTACGAGCAGCGACGGGTCGGCGAGATGCGCGAACGGAGGTAACGAGAGCGCGATCTTCATGACACTCGCCGCTGCGGTTCGTCTTCTCGCACACGCTCGGCGACGACTTCATGCAGCAGTCGTTCGGCCTCTCGCAGGTTGCCGCCTGACCGTTCGTGCACGTCGGCCACGTCACTTTCTCGCAGCACATCGGGAACCGGCCGCGACGAAAGGCTAACGGCGCGCAGGCGGCAGTCGATGACGGCATCGAGCGTCGCTCTATCGACCGGGCCGAGGTGATGGGTCACGACCCGTAAACCAGCCCGCTGCGCTGGTGCTGTCAGGTCACGATGGGTTCCGGCGACAACGGTCGCGCCGATCTGCGCCAGACGGCGGAACCAACGGCGGCGCACGGTCCAGGGCATGCGGTCGAGTTCGTCGCCGTAAACCAACGGCGCAACCGGAGGCGCAATCCACCGATCTCGCCTGGGGTCACGCGGCACATAGTGGTATGGGCCGGGGGCTTGCCGCCGCCACATCATCACGTGGGTCGTCTTGCCAGCGCCCTTGTCGCCAATGACCTGCACCAGGGTCGCCGAGCCCGGAGGAGGCGGCGCCGGCAGGCCTCGATCGACGAATTGAGCGGCGTCGGCAGGGGCGAGTGCCTCGAACGCAAACGGATTGCAGCGGAGACCGGCGGCCTGATATCGGTCGATGAACATGCAACGAAATCAAGCTAGCGAGTCGGGTCGAACAGCAATGGGTGGGGCCGGTCATACACGCCGAGGCCGCCCTGGGGAACAACGAGCACTGGCCGCTCGATCTTGGGGTCACGGGCCAACTTGATGTCGACGCGTGCTTCGATCTCATAGATTACCCGCATTGTTCTGCCGTCGTAGGAGACCGGGCCCGACGCCGGCACCGACAACGTGAACGGCGAGTTCAAACCCCCGTGAGCTTCGAGGCCGAACTCGAGATTGCTGACGTCGCTTGCGTCGGTGTCACCGCGACCCTCGGTTCGATACCGCAGCACGAGTCGCACCGAACGCGCTCGCGACTTCGACGCCACACCGTCGGCGTCAGCATCTCGGCTTACACGACCGGTGAATCGATCTCCGCACTCGACAACCCAGGCGTCGAGCTCGAGGCCGATGGTCATGAGTCTTGCACCTCAACCCGGTAGCTCGCGTCGAGCTGCGGCGCGACCTGTATCGCGAATGTGTCCGAGTCCTTGGGCAGTCGCTCACCCTTTACGCTGGTCTCGACAAACCACCGCACCTGGTTGTTCGACAGCTCGAGTGACGGTCCGCCGGCGTGGGCGCTTATCTGCATGTCGATTTCGGCGACCAATCCATCGGCGGTTCCGTGGCCCGTGCCACGGGCGATGTCTTCGAATACTTCGTTGGTGTCGGTCGTCGTGTCGGTGCCTCGTCTATAGATGACCCGCTCTTGGCAGAACAGCCGGCACTCGACCATGCAATCGGCTACGTCAGTCGGCCGTTTCGATTGGCGTCGATAGATGATCGTC
>JBDNHG010000364.1:0-4869 GCA_041688925.1 Acidimicrobiales bacterium
GAACCCGTGATCTCCTATCAAGCCGATGGCGGGGGCTGGTACACGATCGAGGTCGATGACATCGCAGTCGACCGGGTCCAAGGCGAAGAGGCCGCCGCTGAGCGAGCGGGTGAGCTGCTCGCGAAGTATGCAGCCCTCGACCTCGTCGATCAGCGCTCGGGCGAGACGGCGCTCATGCACACCGGCGGCGGATGGTACGTCGTGATCGTCAACGGCGTGCCGATCGACCGCATGCGCGGTCGCGACGCCACACACGAACGCTACGGCCACTTCGTCCAACAGGACTGAAGACCGACACCATTGACTTAGCGCTGCTTCCCGCCTCGACCGGTTTGGCTGAGAATTCGCATCATTGCAGGACCCGACTTGGCCGTCGCCCGCGGCCGAGGCGGATCAGCTTCCGCCATTGCCGGAGCGAGCGTCAGGATCTCGGCCTCGCCGAACTCGGCCGAAACACGCCCGAAGCCGGCGATGACATCGCGCGTCGAGCTGATGCGGACGATCTTGCCGTCCTCTCGGGTCGCACAGTGTGCGGGATCCGACGTGACGAGATACTCACGACATGCCAACGGTCTGACAGGGCGGATGCCGCACGACCCGGCGACCAGGAACGGGCATGGCACACCAAGCGCGAAATAGGCGCGTTCATCGTCGACGTTGGTCGATGACACTCCAGCGGTGGCGAGCTCAGCGCCGACCTCGGCGACACGGCGCTCGAAGTGCGTCCGCTGGTCCTGCGGCAATTCGCCCAAGTAGGAACGAATCGCCCGAACCTCAGCCCGCGTTACGGGAACTGCCTGATTACAGCACGCGCCGCATCCGGCCCGGCATGCGACGTCGAATCTCGCATCGTTGTGGATGCCAGCCGAATCCGCATCGATCCATCGTCGGGCCGCATCGAGCAACTCGTCGGGTTCGCTGACGGCCGCCGGGCCAGCGAGGAGTGTGCCAACCAGCTCGCCACGCGAAGTCGTTGGGTCCCCACCGTTTCGAGTCAGAGCCGCTTCTTTCCCTTGTCGTCGTTCTCGGTGTATCCGAACTCGACCTTTTCGTAGTTCAGCGAGAACGAGAACGAGCGCATCTGCGGAACAACATGTGCCGAGACGACTTCGAAGAAGAAACCGGCTACTTCGCTGCTCTCACTTTCGAGCACCGACCGCAAGTCATCGAGGGCCGTCTGCAACTCAGGCGAGGGGGTGAACTCATCACCCATCTCGACCATGATTCGGAGTTCGTCTGCTGCTACTGCATCATTGTTCGTCATGTCGATCCAGACGCTGTGCTTGGCAATGCGTTACAGGGTTCAAGTGTTTCTGGTGGACGACTTCGGCGAGCGCTGGCCCGAGATTGTCACAGGCGAGCGCGATCATGACGACATGTGCAGTATCTGTGACGGTGGAACATTCGAAGAGAGTCGGCGCTTCATCGAGCTGACGATCATTGATTATGGCTGGGCGCTGCGAGGCGTGCATCCGGCCGCCGATGACCCAGACGGCGCGCATTGGACCCACACGATTGGCCTGCTCGAGAGCTTCAATCACCCCGAACTCGTCCTCACCGACGTCGAGTACGAGACCGCCGGCGCGCTGGTGAACGAGCTCGGCGAAGACATCCGGGCTGGTCGAGACATCACCAAAGACAATCGACTCGGGTGCACGTTCCGCGACGTGCACCCAGCGCACCTCGACTCCGAGCTGCTGGCCGCATGGTTCAACAACTATGGCTATCCACCCGCGCCCGGCCAGGTCTGGCAGGTCGTGCTTCCTGACGCCGCCTATTGCGCCGTGCATGCTGTGCTGCAAACCGACCTCAGCAGGGCAGATCACTTTCCCGGTTCGGTCAACTCGGGGCCGACCGACCTGCTCTGAGCTCACGCGAACAGCAGCGCTCGCTTTCGCTTCGCCACCGAAAGGCGACGTCGGTCCGACCGAACGCGCTATAGCCGCGTGCAGCAAGGTCAAAACGTCGCGAGCGCCGCCCGGGTTCCCGCATCTAGTGGACAACCTCCAGGCTCCCTGACCGCCTAGTGCCCCTCACTAAACCCGGCCCCTGCCTCGCCCGCACCCCGCCAACCCGACGCCCGTTTCCACTCCCCATGGCGAAACCACCGCCCAGTCCACCCCGCCCCACCAACCCGGCGCCCGTTTCCACATCTCACGGCTAAACCACCGCCCAGTTCCACGCACCCCACAAACCCGACGCCCAAGTCCACACGGTCTGTCGAAACCACCGCCCGGTTCGCCTGGCGCCGTCAGCGACTCGCAATCACGAATCGGGTGCCGAAGGCGGTCACCTCGGGGCCGAACGGACCGTAAAGATCCGAAGCCAATCCGCGTGCCCCAAGAAGCTGGGCCGAGTGCACAGGTGCATCGGCCGACAGCACCAGAGCGGCCATGCCCTGGCCCTTCTCGCGCAGGTGATTTCCGATCGCAGCAGCGAACGGCAGGCTCTCGTCCATCGGCGACACCAACTCGATCACCGCACCCGATGGAGCGGTTGCGTGCGCCACCAGCACGCCTCGCTCGGGGTCGGGTTCGGCATGGCTCACGTCGAGACCAAGGCCGTGCCCATAAGCCTTGGCCGCGACCGAAGTATCGTCGGTCGCCACGATCGTGCGGACGATTCCTGACAGGCGCGGCGCCTCGACCGTTGGCTCGTCGGGCTGAGCAACCGACCCCGTCGGATAGATCCGCATCAGCACCCCATGGGTCGAGTTTGGATGCAAGTCACGACCGGTGGCCGCCGGCATCGGCGACAAGACGTTGATCCCCCGCAACGCGAGCTCGTCGGCCTCAGCGTTGGGGTCGGCTGCCTCGAGCATGAGCGCATACAGCCCGGTGCCGCGGCGGTCGAGGAAACGGTTGAGCGCAACACTCAGCGGAGCATCTGGATCACTCGGCGCCATCAGCTCGATGTTGGTTCCACCCGGCGGCTGACACATGCCGACATGGGCACCGAGCTCGGGCACGGTCATGCCCGACATGTCGTTGACGTGCATGCCAAAGACGGTGCGGAAGGTATCAACGGCAACCAAGTACTCGGCTGCAGTCATGGCGATCGCGATTCGAGGAAGCCCAGTGATCATGCCCAAGCCTTGCCGGTGCGAGCACCTCAACGCAATCGCGTCGGCGCTCGCCGGAACGCTGTGGTAGCGACGCAGTATCGGCAAGGCAGCCGAGACTGTCATAGGCCACACGTATGGTCACAGCATGCTTCTCCACCGAACCTTGTACACGTTTGGGGTTTACAATGCAGGTTATGACCGGTGCATCCGAAGCTAAAGTCTCCCACCGAGGCCAGACAAGTCTCCCCGCTGAATTGCGTCGACGCTGGGGAATCAGCGATGGCGGCCACGTCGGGATTGTCGACCTCGGCGACGCTGCACTCATCGTTCCGGGCGGTCTGAGCGCCGCACGCGCTGAACTGCGGCGGGTGCTCGCCGAGAGGTATGACCAAGGCATTGCCGCCCTTGGTGATCCTGACCTCGCCGATCAGTGACGGTTGGCGCTGTTCGTCTCATCGATGACCGGCTGCTGATCAGTCATTTACTCAGCAACGAGCCCGACACTGGCGCCCGGATCGCGACAACCTCACTCTGGTACTACCGAGCTTGCCGAGCTTCGGTACTCGGCGCCGGCGGGCAACTTTCTGGGCCATTCACTCGACTAGATCTCAACCACCAGCAAGCCGCTATTCGGCGCCTGCTCGAACTCGAGGAGCACATCGAATTGCCAAATCCGCGGCTCACGGTTCCCGTCATGGCGCAGTTGGCAGAACAACACACCCGACTGAACGTGTTGAGCCTCGAGGCCGCGGCCGCAGCCCTAACACTGGGCGCCACCGTGCACCTCTCACCGAAGGCGGCACTCGGCGTGCTCCCCCAGGTTCTCGATGCCGAGAACATCGCTTGGCAAGAAGTAGAGCCGTGGTGACAACCCACCCACCGCGCCTCGATCCACGACGGCGGTCGGTCAACCTACACTCGCCCGGTGGACGTGAGATCTGAGGGTTACGACATCATCGGCGATGTCCACGGCTGCGGACGACTGCTTGCGACGCTGCTCAGCGAACTCGGTTACGAAGAACGTGACGGGGCGTTTCGTCATCCTCGGCGCCGGGTCGTGTTCGTCGGCGACCTCGTCGACCGGGGGCCTGAGCAGGAGCTGACAGTTCACCTCGCCCGTTCAATGGTCGAGGCGGGTTCGGCACGCATCGTTGCCGGCAATCATGAATTCAACGCCATCGCCTATGCCACACCGGACCCGGTCTCGCCAGGCCGTTATCTGCGAGACCACGACACCAAGCGTGGCGAACACAAAGAGTTCCTCGATCAGGTCGGTTTCGGCACATCGCTGCACCAGTCGATGATCGAGTGGTTCCTCGACCTGCCGCTGTGGCTCGAACTCGACGGTCTGCGCATCGTGCACGCCTGCTGGGATCAACACTCGATCGATTCGATCGGCGGCATGCTCGACGATAGCCACACGATGGATCTCGACTTCGTTGAACGGGCATCGAGGACAGGAAGCGTCGAGTGGGCAGCGGTCGAATTGCTGCTGAAAGGCCCCGAGGTCGATGTCGACCCCAGCTATCTCGACAAGGGCGGCACCCTCCGCACTCGCGCTCGCTTCAGGTGGTGGGACCCCGCAGCGACCACGTTGCGAGCCGGTGCATTGATCCCGCCCCGGACCCTGACCCCCAGCGGCGAGCCGTACCCAGAGTTGCCCGATGATGTGATCGTTGCACCCACCGATCCATACACCAGCGACATACCTCTCTTCTACGGCCACTATTGGGAGACCGGCACGCCAACCCGATCGAGCGCCCACACCGCGTGCGTCGACTACAGCGCGGTCAAGGTCGGCTCGC
>JBDNHG010000365.1:0-3234 GCA_041688925.1 Acidimicrobiales bacterium
ACTACTCAGCTGGCGCAGCGTTTCGGGGAGGAACGAGTCGAAAGGCGGACTACCACCGGACCGGAAAAGCCCCCGGGAAGGTGGACTACTCAGCTGGCGCAGCGTTTCGACGAGGAACGAGTCGAAAGGCGGACTACCTCAGGTCTGGCGCGCTACCTGTTCGCCATCGACCAGATATTGCGCACCGGTGAATACGGTGAGCGCTACCGCGATCCATATTGCGATGTCGACTGTCAACTGCTGGCCTTGCAGCACCGGCATCACGGCGAGCAGCAATGCTGCGCCCTGGATGGTGGCTTTCCATTTGGCAAGAGGCCGAGCCGGAATTGAGATACCGCGCAGAGCAAACCGAACGCGCATTGCGCTGATGATGACTTCGCGCGCCGCGATAAGCACCATTGGGGCCAGGCCAAGGCGGTCGACCGACACCAGGGTGAAACCAACGCCCAAGATGACCACCTTGTCAGCCAGCGGATCGAGGAACGCACCGCTGCGGCTGAAACCATTGGTTGCTCGAGCAACACGGCCGTCGATGAGATCGGTGAACGCCATCAGCAGACCCACAGCAAACGCCGTCCATGACGTGCCCAGGCCTGTTGCGTCGTCGAGGATCATGATGCACAAGACGGGCGTGAGCGCCATGCGGCTCATGGTGATGAAGTTGGCGGGTGTGGCAAACCCATACAGCGGATAGCTGCGCACGATCTGCGCCACTAGGTGGCGTCTCCGAGTGCATCGTCGCCGGTTGCGCCTTCGGCCCGCAGATCGGGTCCGGCAGCGTCGGCAATCGTGACCATCGCAAATGAACCAACGGCGAGGTCGCTAGAGACCTCGATTATTCCATCGATTTCGGGTGCCTCGCGATGCGAGCGCCCAACGCCTGTTTCGTCCACAAGTACTTGGACCCGCCGGCCGATCATTTCGTCACGTTTTTCTTCGGTAATCAGGTCTTGCATCTCGCGCAACTCGCCGAGGCGCTCAGAAACCAGCGCCGTATCGACCTGGCCGTCGAGATCAGCGGCATAGGTTCCGTCTTCTTTCGAGTACGAAAAGAAGCCACACCAGTCGAGCCGCGCCTCTTCGACGAAGTCGAGCAACGCATCGTGATCTTCTTCGGTTTCGCCGGGGTAACCCACGATGAAATTGCTGCGAAATGCTGCGTCGGGTTCACGAGTGCGGATCGTCTCGATTCGGTCGAGGAAAACCTCGCCGTTGCCCCACCGGCGCATGCGCCGCATCAGCGGACGCGAAACATGCTGCAGAGACAGATCGAAGTACGGCACGCCAGTCTCACAGATGGCGTCGATGAGCCCATCGTTGAGATCGCTTGGGTACAGATACAACAAACGGACCCAATCGGCCCGTTCGGCAACGGCCTTGACGAGCGGCACGATCGCCCGTTCGCCCTTGCCCTGATCTCGACCGAACGCCGCAAGATCTTGCGCGACGAGCACGATCTCTTTCACGTTCAACTCGTCGACCTCGCGACAGATGTCGTCGATCGTGCGGCTGCGCTGCGGGCCACGGAATGTCGGGATAGCGCAGAAACCGCAGTTTCGGTCGCATCCTTCGGCGATCTTCACATAGGCCCACGGCGACTTCGACGGTGGCCGCGGCAGGTGCAACAGGTCAAGGGTCGGCGCCTTGGGCTTCGACCCGATCGTGACCGGAACTCCGAACCCCGCAATCGAGTCGGCCTCAGGCAGCGCTTCGGCAAGTTCATCGCCGTATCGCTCGGCCATACAGCCCGTAACGACCAGCTTTGCCCCGCTCGCACGTCCATGATCGAGCGCCAGAATCGTATGAATCGACTCTTCGCGCGCCTCTTCGATGAACGCGCACGTGTTCACAACGATCAGGTCGGCAACATCGGCTGATTCGGCCGCGCTCATACCGTCGGCGATGAGCGTGCCCTCGAGCTTGTCGCTATCGACTTGGTTTTTGGGGCACCCAAGGGTCTCGATGAAATACGAACCCGGGCGATTGCTCACGCCTGCTGAATCAGCCACCGGGTAAGGCTAGCGCCACCATCGCATGGCACTCTTCGCCAGGTGATTCATCAGAACAGTCATCGGTCGTGCTGATCGTCAATGGCATGGTCACGAGATAGAGCGCCAACAGTGCCAGAGCCTGCCATCGAAGGACTCGACCACCGGTGTAAAGGAACATTCCTGCGATCAGGACAACGCCGATCATGATGATCGTCGCCAGGCCCGCAAGCTTGTCATCTTCGAGCGGTCCGGGGCCGAGAATGCCGAGCACCGCCCCGACCGCCAGGCTGTTGAAGATGTTCGAACCGAGAAGGTTGCCGATGATCAACTCGGTCTCACCCCTGCGAGCAGCAGCGATCGCTGTCACCATTTCGGGCAGCGAGGTGCCGATCGCAACCAGCGTCAGCCCGACGAAACCACCGGTCAGGCCCAGTCGATCGGCTAGGTCGGTGCCACCGCTGACCAATAGCCAAGCTCCGCCGACGGTGCCGCTGAGGCCGACCATCGTGCGCACGCCGCTGCCAAGCGCGCCCGACCTGGCGTCAGGGTCGGCGGGCGACTCGAGATCATGATCGTGGGCATTGCTGAGCAACCAATAGAGCGTGGCCACGAGTGCAACAGCGAGCACGATGCCTTCCCAACGGCGAAAACCGCCCTGCACCAGCAGCGCAAACAGCAGCACCGAGCCAATACACAACGGCAGTTCACGTCGACTGGTGATGCTGTCGATGCTGATCACTGCAATCAGCGCCGCCAAGCCGAGCACGAGGGTGAGGTTCGCCACATTGGACCCCACGACGTTGCCAACACCAAGGTCAGCGTCTCCCTGCAGCGCAGCGACCGTCGAGACGAGCATTTCGGGCAGGCTGGTACCGAATCCGATGACCAACGCCCCGACGATGACCGGCGAGATATCGAAGGCCGAAGCAAGCCGTACGGCTCCGTCGACGAAGTAGTCGGCCGCAATCGTCAACAGCGCCAATCCGCCGACGAGCATCACGATTGCGAGAACCACGAAGCGAGCGTATCGACCACCGACGACGACCGAGGGGTGTGCGCGCTGTGGCTCCAATCATCCCCAGAAGCGAGAACGATTCAGCTGCGGCGACGTGCGAGCCCCAGCGATTGGCAGGGTGCGCAAGCTCTCAGCCTCGTATAACCCGGGTATCGGGCTCGAACGCGGCGAGCGCAAACCAAAAGGTGTCAACGTGTTCCACAGCTTGCAGCTGAGTGCCCTCGAGCT
>JBDNHG010000366.1:0-2830 GCA_041688925.1 Acidimicrobiales bacterium
ATGGTGAGTCCCTCGAAGACGAGTTCTCCAACGCATTCGAGAACCTGGCGAACGTGCTCGATGCTGCTGGCTTTGCGTTGAGTGACGTGGTCGATATGACGTCATTCCATATCAACATGAGCGAGACGCTCGGCGCCTTCACCGCAGCACGCGACGCGGTGATGGTCGCGCCGTGGCCGGCATGGACTGCAATCGGCTGCGCGGAACTGGCCATCCCGTCAGGACGCGCCGAAGTCAAGGTGACTGCGATCAAGCAATAATCGGGCAGGGCACTAAGGGGCCTTGCGAGTAGGTCGACAAGTCCTCTGGCAGGCGCACGAGTTGCGCGGCTTTCGAGCTTCGCACTCGGCCTACTCGCGCAATCTCTAAGCGGATAGCTCGGCCGGTTCGATCGAGGTGCTGGCGATCAGAGGGCGTGGATCTGTTCGATTGTCTCGGGCGGCACGGTTGAATCGATGCCGATCGCCTCGACCGCGGTGCCGAAGTGGGCGCTGATGGCGGGGGCGAGTTCGTCGTGGCGGCCTCGGGCGCAGAAGAGCGAAACGACATCGTCGTCGACCGTTGCGGTCATGGCGTCCCATTCGCCGGCCTTCGACAGTGCGTTGAGCTTGTGGCCGAGGTCAACGAGGTCGTGTGCTTCGAGCACAGGCCAGTACGACGGTGTTGATCCGTAGAACCCGACGCGTTTACGAGCGAACTCGAATGCGGCGTCGACGGCTTCGTCGTCGGCGCCGGTCGCTACGAACCCGCCACCCGTAATGCTGAACTGGTCTCGGTTGCGGCCCGAGTCGCTCAGGCCGCGGTCGATGATTGGCATGATCGTGTCGGCAAGATATGCAGGCGTGCAAAACGGGTGCAGCATTACGCCGTCGCATTCGCGAGCTGCCACGCCGAGCATGTTTGGCCCGACGGCCGAGATGTGGATTTCGGGCGGCGCCGAATCGAGTGGCGGGGGAGTGAAGTTCGGCGTCATCAACGAGAACCGATAATGGTCGCCTTCGTAGTTGAGTCGTTCGCCAGTCTGCCAGCTGTGGAAGATTGCCCGCATTGCCTGCACGTATTCGCGCATGCGCGGGGCAGGTGGGCTCCACGGAACACTGAATCGACGTTCGTTGTGGGGCTTGATCTGCGAGCCGAGCCCGAGGACGAACCTGCCGCGCGACAGCGACTGCAGATCCCACGCAACCGTGGCGGCCACCATTGGACTGCGGGGAAACGAGATAGCGACACTTGTCGCCAACTGAACACGTTCGGTCGCTGCGCCGGCGAGCGTGAGCGGAACGAACGGATCATGACGATTTTCCTGCGCCGTGAGCACATCGAAACCGGCGGCCTCGAGTTGCTCGGCCCTGGCGGGTATCGACGCCAGGTCGTCGGTGGTTATCGATGTCGTGACACGCATGTAGCGACCGTACGTGATTGGTGCGCAACGCTGGTAGGCCGCAGTTGCCCCAACCCCCGGTGCGCCACGGAAGCCCCGCGGGCATGCGCCCCAGGTGTCAGTGAGATACGGCGAAGATCTGGCCGGTGTCGTGATCGGACACCAGCAGCAAGTCGCCGACGACAAGCAGGTGTTGTGGAGATTCGATGCCTTCGAGGAACAGCGCTGGCTCATGCGGTCCGCCGACAGGTGGCGTGCGGGGCACCGTCACGACTTGGCTCGACAACCACAACGTCACCACGAATACCTCGTCGTCCCAAGGTGCGAGCACGATCGACGTAGGTGCCGCCCCGAAACCAAACAAGGCGTGTGACCCGGGCGCGGTAGCACACAGCTCGGTGGTGCCGCCGTACTCGACCACCGGCCTATTGTCTTCCACACACTGTGGCCATCCGGCGTCGTCGCCGACATCGACCGACACCAGCTCGTCAGATGCCCGCGTGCCGTCGAAGTTCCCATCGGTCATCTCGATGGACCACAACTGGCCATCGGGGTCGACGAGATGGGCGTAGGCGTGTTTGAAGCCAGTGGCGATCACCACCGGCTCGCTGGGACCTGCAGAGGCGTGTTCGATGGCGAAGAGCGTGCCCGATCCGTCAACCCGATCGGGACCGCGCTTTGATCCAGAGGTGTCGTACAACAGCCGATCGTCGTCGGTTCTCGTCAGGGTTCCCTCCGACCGTCCGTTGAACGCCAGCTCATCGGCGACGACCTCGAGGTCGTCGCCAGGATCGAGCGTGGTCACCACGAGTCGCCGCTGTTCCATGATCCAGAGCCGATCGCCAGTGATTGCAATGCCGGTCGGCTTGTTCAGACCATCTTGCAACACCACACGGCTGTCGTGATCGTCTGCGGCAACCCGCAGGATGCGCCCCGTGGCGTCGTTCTCGGTGCCATTCAGCTCGGCGATGATGAGATCGCCGTTGTCGGCCAACACCATCTGCGTGGGTCCGTCGAAGCCCGTGGCCCAGACGGCGACCTCGAAACCGTCGGGCGCAGTGATCCCGACGGCTTCGTCTGACGACCCGCTGCATGCAGCTGCAACGACGGCAAGAAGGAGGCAACAGAGAAGCTGGCGATTCACCCGCTCAGTGAAACACGGATGCCACAGAAAGTCGCGGCTCGAACTAGCGCTAACTATTCGCTGCACTTCCCCGCAACGAGTGCAACATGGCTTCGGTTGTTTGATCGGCCGGCAGCAGTGTTTCGAGACGCAACTCTTGCAAGGTGATATCGGACGGCGACGCCAAGGTGGCAATGGTGGTGAAGAAGGACAGGACAGCGTCTCCGAGGCTTATGCGCAGCGGCAACACCAACTCGTGCACACTGGGAACGCGCGACAGTTCGCGCTCGCCCGGCAAACCTTCGTATGACCGCATCTCGGCCACC
>JBDNHG010000367.1:0-2585 GCA_041688925.1 Acidimicrobiales bacterium
AGTGACGTCTCAGGGAACGTCACTATTCGTGTGGTCAGTTGGTTGGCTTCGGTACGAGCTGAGTGCTCTCGACCAGGCGGGAGTCCGCCAGCGCGGCGGCTCGTATTGGAGCGATGGCCTTGTAGTCGGGGTCGTTGAACATGTCGATGAACTGTTGGCGGCGGGGATACCGAACGAGGATGATGATGTCCCACTCTTCGTCACCAATGACCGAGTGGCCAGCACGTCCCATCCAGATGACTTCGCCGCCGAAACGTGGGCCGAGTTCTGCGAACGCCTGGCCATAGACGGTGTACGCGGCCCGACCTGTCATGCCATCGACCCCGTGACCAGGCTCGGCGATATCGCGGTACTTGAGCAGGTTCAGCATCACCACCGGCTCATCGGGGTCTGCTGTTCGCATTTGCTCGATGATGTCGTAGTCGGTGTGCACATGTCCCATCTGGCGAGCGTAGTTGCGTTGTGGCCCCGGATCGATGTCGGCCGGTCAGCACTCGATGATGTGCACCGGAATGCGTACTGCGAGCCCTCCCTCGGACGTCTCCTTGTACTTGCTGCTCATGTCGATGGCGGTTTGCCACATAGTGTCGATCACGTCGTCGAGCGATACACGCGCCAGGTTTGGAGTTCCGGCCAGCGCCATGTGGGCGGCGGTGATGGCTTTCATCGCGCCCATGGCATTTCGTTCGATGCACGGAATCTGCACCAGGCCACCGATCGGGTCGCAGGTCAGGCCCAGGTGGTGTTCCATCGCTATCTCGGCGGCCATCAACGCCTGCGCTGGCGTGCCTCCTCGACCCTCGACGAGCGCCGCTGCCGCCATCGCCGACGACACCCCAATCTCGGCTTGGCAGCCTCCCATCGCTGCAGAGATCGTGGCCCGTTTCTTGAAAACCGCACCGATCTCAGCTGCGACAAGGAGGAATCGAATTGCCCTGTCATCGCTGGCCTTGTCGTCGCTGGCCTCGGCAGTGGCCAAATAGTGCGCAAGAACCGAAGGGATCACACCAGCTGCGCCGTTTGTCGGCGCGGTCACGACTCTGCCAAAGGCTGCGTTTTCTTCGTTGACCGCAAGCGCAAGACAGGACACCCACTTGACGGTGTGGTCAAAGTTCGGACGAGCGCCGCAGATGGCCCGAAACCACTCGTCTGGCGATGCAAATGCGCCAGCATCGCCCATGATTGCCTGATGCATGCCGGCCGCACGCCGCGAGACCTCGAGACCGCCCGGAAGTATTCCTTCGGTACAGCAGCCACGAAACATGCACTCGATCATGGTGTCGCGAATGCGCAGCAGGCCAGCGTCGATCTCAGCGTCGCTGCGCCAATGTCGCTCGTTGCGGCGCACCACATCTGCGATCGAACAATCGAGCTCGCTCGTCCAGCGAATCAGGTCGCTCGCTCGTTCGATCGGATGCGGCAACTCGACCGCCGTGGCTACGCGCGAACCGTCATCTTCGCCGACGATGAAGCCACCGCCGATCGAGAAGTAGCGCCGAATGATCGGCTCTCCTGTTCGCCGCGTCGCTGTCAGCGCCATGCCGTTTGGGTGGAAGTCGAGCGACTCGTTCACGTTGAATCGGATGTCGCGTTCTCGCTCGAACGGCACCGGCTGCGAGCCGTTGAGCAATAGTTCGCCCGAGCGAACTACGTCGGCACCGATCTGAACAATCAGATCGACCTCGCAGGTCTCGGGGTCTTCACCCTGCAACCCCATCATGATCGCTACGCCGGTTCCGTGGCCGCGACCGGTCTTTGCCAACGAGCCATACAGGTCGACGCCAACCGCGGTGACATCAGCCAATGGGCACTCGGTTTCGACGTCGCCAAGAAAGCGAAGAGCCGCCCGCCACGGCCCCAGCGTGTGTGAACTCGATGGACCGATGCCGACCTTGAGCATGTCGAACACGCTGATAGCCGATCGCACCCGCCGGTCGGGAATATCGACCTGTTTCGCTACGACCGTCATGACGCCCCCATCATTCTGCGACGAACCAAACGACTATCGTCAGACGTTGCATCGCGAGCCTAATGGGGCGCCCAATGGCCCGTGACGCGTCGACGGCTGCCCGCAATTTCAGGGAGCCAGCATCAGGAATCCGGCGTTGTGGGTCATGAATCCCCGGGTCGCTCGCTTGGCACACGGCGCTGCGACCGCCAAAGTTGCTCGCGCAGAACGCCGCCAAACCATTGCTGCGCTTGCTGCTTCGACGGTTCGGGTTCAAATACCGGTTTTGTTGCCGCCGGCAACACGGCGCTTCCCGATGACCCCGGTCCATGGGTTCGCCTGTTGCCGGGCCTCGATCCAACCGCTATGGGTTGGAAGGAACGCGACTGGTACGTCGCCCCCGAACTGACGCCGCGTGTGTTCGACCGATCGAGCAACATCGGGCCGACCGTGTGGGCCGACGGTCAGGTCATCGGAGGCTGGATCCAGCAGCCCGACGGACAGATCGCCGTCGAACTGGAGCGCCCGCTTGATCGAGTCCATCAAGCACTGCTCGACGATGTGATCGATGAGCTGCGCTCGTCCTTGGGCGATGTCGTTGTTCGACCACGCTTCCCGGCACCGGCCCAGCGAGACC
>JBDNHG010000368.1:0-3817 GCA_041688925.1 Acidimicrobiales bacterium
ACAAAGAAGTCGACCTATGGAAGGCACGCGATGCAATCGACAAACTCGAGTGTGACATGGTCACCCAAGAGGTCATGACCCAGGACGAAATCGATGCCGTGCGGGCCGAAGTGCAAGCAGCGGTCGACGAGGCTGTCGAGTTCGGCCGCAACAGTGCCTATCCCGATGTCTCCACCCTGATGGACGACGTGTACACCGTGCGAGCGAATTGATGACCACCACCGAGTCCGAGAGTTCCCGCTCCCCAAGCACCCCATCCCCTCGGCCGTTGCGTGAGCTGACCTACCTGGGTGCGGTGAACGAGGCGCTGCATCAGGTCATGGCCGAAGACCCCGGCGTCTTCTGTGCCGGCGAAGATGTGGGCGCCAGCGGTGGCGTCTTCGGTAGCTTTGCCGGGCTCCAGGCCAAGTACGGCGAGCTGCGTGTAGTCGACACCCCGATCAGCGAACAAGCGATTGTCGGCCTGGGTATCGGCGCTGCGGTGGCCGGTCTTCGCCCGGTCGTCGACCTGATGTTCATGGACTTCATCCTGGTGGCCATGGACCAGATCGCGAACCAGGCCGCCAAACTCAAGTACATGTTTGGTGGCACGACGTCGGTGCCGCTGACGATCACCACAAACGCTGGCGCCGGGCTGTCAGCCGCGGCACAGCACAGCCAAAGCCTCGAGGCAATGCTGGCCCATGTGCCCGGAGTCAAGGTCGTCATGCCATCGAATGCGCACGACGCCAAAGGCTTGCTGGTTGCCTCGATACTCGACGACAACCCGGTGATCTATGCCAAGCACAAGATGTTGTTCGGCGCCAAGGGCCCCTGCCCCGAAGAACTGTTCGAGGTACCACTTGGCGTCGCGAACATCACCCGGCCAGGCAGCGATGTCACGATCGTGACCTATGGCCGAATGGTGGGCGAGTCGCTCAAAGCGGCATCGATTCTGTCGAGCGAAGGCGTCGACGTCGAGGTGATAGACCTGCGAACCCTGCAACCACTTGACTCTGAAGCGATCGTCGCGTCGGTCAAGCGAACGAACCGTTGTGTGGTCGTGCATGAGGCCGTACGTTTCGGCGGCATGGGTGCAGAAATCGCCGCCCAAATTCAAGAAGAAGCGTTCGACTATCTCGATGCTCCGATCGGCCGTGTCGCCGCTCCGTTCGCGCCCGTGCCGTTCTCACCCGTGCTCGAAGGCGCCTATGTTCCTGACGCCAAGCGCATAGCCGCAGGCGTCCGCGCCGCGGTCTCGCGTACGTCCTGATCGGTGAGCCTTACAACGCGCACAGCGCGGAATGAGGCCCACCGGTGACTGACACATGGGGACCGTAGGGATCATCGCCAATCCGGCGGCAGGTAAGGACATTCGTCGACTGGTTTCGGCAGCTTCGCCGACTTCTGACATGGCCAAGATCGGGATTGTTCGGCGCGCTCTGGTCGGAGCGATCGAAGGCGGAGCCGATCGGGTGCTGATCGCCGACGATCACAAGTCGTTGGGTCGCCACGCGATGCAAGGGCTCGACAATCACTTCGATGTACCGATCGAAATCATCGGTGACGAGGTGTTGCCGACGTCGTTCCACAGCCGCCGGATGGCCGAACAGCTCAAGGAGCTCGGTGTCGGCGCGCTGGTGTCCCTCGGTGGCGACGGCACCCATCGCGACATCGCCAAGGGCTGGCGCGACGTACCCATTGTCCCTGTGTCCACCGGGACCAACAACGTGTTTCCCCAGATGATCGAAGCGACGATCGCTGGTCATGCCGCAGCGGTTGCCGTCTCGGGCCGCACGCCGATCTCGCTGATCGCTCACCGAGCAAAGGTGCTCGATGTGACCGGCGAGAACATCGATGACGATCTGGCGCTCATCGACGTAGCTCTCGTCGAGGGTTCGTTCACGGCGAGTCGCGCTGTATGGGATGTCGATGCGCTGCGCGAGCTCGTCGTCACAACGGCCGAGCCAGCGACCATTGGTCTTTCATCGATTGCAGCGCGAGTGGCCCCAGTGTCACGCAGAGAATTCGGCGGCGTGCACGTCACCTTTGGTCCGGGCCGGTCCATTCGAGCGCCGATCGCCCCTGGGCTGTACCACGATGTCGAGATCGCGTCGTTCCAGCGACTCACGCTCGGCCAGCCGGTCATCCTGGCGGGGCCAGGGGTGCTCGCGTTTGACGGTGAGCGAGATCTGGTGCTCGCACCGGGCCAACAGGTCACGGTCGCTCTCAGCAGCAGCGGACCTTGGGTCATTGATCCCTCAGCAGCGCTGGCCGCAATCTGAGGCCCAACGGCTGCAAGCAGCACTGGGTCGCGAAACAGTTTGCGCGCGACCTCGGCAGTGGAGTCGAGTTCAGCTGCGAAAATCGAGCAAGCTACTGAGCTCTCGTTCATAGTGGGCCAGTAATGGTTCGTTGGTCCCAAAGGTGATGTGTCTCTGTGCGCCTGATGCGAATCCGCGCTGGATACCTGCGCAGGTGACGAAGTCTTCGGTATCGGTGACCTCGACCAGCAGGTCGAAGTTCTTCTGCCAATGCTCGTCGGACCAGGTCGTGTTGTTCGGCACGTAGACCGAGACGGTGATGATCGATTCGCCCGGATGCTCACCGGGTCGAGCCTGGTAGAGCTGCGCGTGGTCTTGCTGGTAAATGAGGATCGTGTTGGGTTGCAGCGCCCACACGATGGTGGTGTGGGCGAAGAACGGCCATTCTGCGCGAGGCAGATCATCGAGCTCGTCGATGGAGCGGCGCGTGACCACCATGCGCCCGTGTGACCCGAAGCTGTCGAAGAGGCTGTAGTCGCTGTGTATCAACGGGTCGATCGTGGCCTTGTGTAAGACGCCAACGTGGTACACCTCGAGGAACGTGTCGATCACGAGCTTCCAGTTGATCGGGCGGGTGAACGTCGACGAGGTGAACAGTCGGTGGTTGGCGAGGTCGAGATGGGCGAGGTCGCTCTGGGCGCCTTGCAGCGGTTCTGGCGGAATTATGCCAGCGGGATCGGCGCTCACCCAGATCAGGCCGTGCTGTTCGCTCACCGGAAGTGCGACGAGGCCTTCGTCGTCGGCGTCGGCGAAGTACGCGGGCCTGCGTCGAGCCGACAACCGGCCGTCGAAATGGTAGGTCCAGCCGTGGTAAGGGCAGGTCAACAGTGCGGCTGTTCCGCAGCCACGGGCTACTTCGGCACCACGATGGCGGCACACATTGAGCAATGCGTGAACCTGCCCGTCTCGATCACGAGTAAGCGCCACTGGTGAGGTCCCTACGGTGACGGCGGCATAGGTGTTTGGTCCGGGCAACAGGTCAGACAGCCCCACGATGGTTGGCGCGGTGTCGAGCAGCCGACGTTCGGCGTCTAAACGCTCAGCGCTGGTGTATGCGTTGGTTGGTTGGCGGTACACCTCGCCAGCGCCGTCAGTACCTCGACCGTCGGCACGATGTACCTGGATGCGGTCGAGCAGCGCCAGCTGCGTTTCTCGATCCATCGCAAGAGCTTGGCACACCACCACAGGTCGAACAATTGCGTGCGGTGCGATTCGGCACGCTCGCTGAAATCGCGGCACACTTGAGCATGAATAGAAACACGATCGCGTTGATCGCTTCGGCTGTCAGCGTCGCAGTGGCGGCCCTCGTCGCGTGGCTCGCGAGTGTCGACAGCATCGATCGCGGTGGTCTTCCGGCAATTGTGTGGTGTGTGATTGCGGCATTCGTTGTCAACTGGCTTGTCTTTATCCCGTCACTGATCAAGCAGACCGAACGGTTCTTCGACTTGACCGGCGCGCTGACCTACACGTCGGTGACAGTGCTTGCGTTGATCCTCGGCGCCAACAACGAGATC
>JBDNHG010000369.1:0-8690 GCA_041688925.1 Acidimicrobiales bacterium
AGATCATGTCGACCGACGCGGTCTCTTTGGCGAGCCAGAGCGGGTCGCGTTGGGCAACGAGGGTGATTCCGGTTGCGAGCATGATCTTGTCGGTCACTGCCGCTGCGGCGGCCAAGGCCACGAACTGGTCGTGGCTGCGCCAGTATTCCGGCGGCAGCGGCGGCGCACCGTCGCGCCCGCCCCATGGCGTGATGCGACTGGCCGGAATGTGGCTGTGCTCGGGAAACCACAACGACTCGAATCCACGCGACTCGACCTCGGTCGCCAATTCAACCGGCTGGATGGCCTGGTCGGTCGGGAACATCATCACGCCAATCTTCATGGCGGAACCTCAACTCTTCGGACAGCAGGAAGGATCCCAACACTACGTTCGCTGCTCGGTGCAAGGCGAATCGCCCAATCACGCCGATGCGGATCGGTGTCCCGGTCGCGACATGAGCGATGTCAGCTTCGAGCCCGACGGACGGCCAGATCGATGTACAACAGGTGGTTCACCCCGTGGTCTGCACCCGGCGGGTCAGGAAGTCGGTGACGAGCTCGTCGATGCGCTCGGGCTGGTCGAAGTGCACCATGTGTCCGGCCCCGGCAAGTTCGATGTGTTCGATGTCGGCGAACACTCCGAGGCGGGCCGCAAACTGTTGCTCGGTAAGCCGCTCCCTGCCGACGGAAGGACCACCCGGTCGCGCCCACCAGGTCTCCCACGCCTCTGCACCACTCATTGCAAACACCGGCGCAGTAATGGCGGCCCATCGTTGCTCGTTCACCGCGTGGTCGACCGAGGCGATCCAGTGCCGTGTTCGTTCGTCGTGGCGCCAGATCCGTCCCCCATCGGGTCCAGCCATGGTGCCCTCTTCGGCGAGCAGCACGGCACGCTCGGGGTCGAGCCGGGGGTGGACGGTCCGCAGCCGCGCAGCCGCCGCAGCGATACCGGGCTGAGCGCGATGGTTGGATCGGGTCCGCAGGACCTCGACCATCGCTCGAGCGCGATCGAGCTCAGCCTTGGCCGTTCCGTCGACGGCTGGTGACGGCGGTCCCATCCCCTCGAGCAACACGACTGAGCGCGCCCGGCCCGGGTACAGGCCGGCGTAGTTGGCCACGGTGTGCCCGCCCAGGCTGTGCCCGATCAAGATCGGCTGGTGGAGCTCGTAGGCTTCGATAATCCCGACCAGGTCGGCGACGTAGTGCAACACCGAGTAGGCCCCGGGATGGCTTGGGCGGCCGTGACCCCGGGCATCGAAGGTGAGCACCCGGTAGCGCTCGGCGAGCTGTCGGGCCAGCGGTTCGAGGCTGCGGGCAACATCGGCCATACCGTGAAGCAGCGCCACGTCGCCCTGTGACACGCCGACCGGCTCGCCGAAGTCGTAGACGGCGATCCTCTCGCCCGCCAGGTTGAGCTCGGTCGGGTCGGGCCAGTTGGTCACCGGGTAGACGATAGGTGCCACGCCACCCGCGACTCCAGCTGGGAGAGCCCGATGCGGTTCGGCCGATCCCACAGATCAGGCGTGAGGCCGGGGAGCAGAGTACGTTGGTCCGTGGAACGGGGGCTATGCGATCGCCCCCGACGGGGGTGACTACATGTCCGGCGTACTTGCAGATATCAAGGTGCTCGACTTCGGCCGATACATAGCCGGGCCGTGCGTCGCTACGCATCTGGGCGACCTCGGGGCCGATGTGATCCGCATCGAGAAGGTCGACGGCTCCGAGGACAGATTCGTCACTCCGGTTGCAGCGGACGGCTCCGGTGCACTGTTCCTGCAGGTCGGACGCAACAAGCGCGGCATGACGTTGAACCCGACCAAGCCGGCGGGCCGGGAAGTGCTGCAACGCCTGGTCGCCACCGCCGACGTGGTTGTGGCGAACATGCCTCCGGCCGGCCTGGTAGCGATGGGCGTCGACTACGACTCGCTTGCGGCGATCAAGCCGGACGTCATCTTGGCGACCAACAACGTGTTCGGCTCAGGAGGGCCCTGGAGCGAGCGGGTCGGCTTCGACGGCCTGGCTCAGGCGATGTCGGGAGCCGCCGACCAGTCCGGTCCGCCCGAGATGCCCACACGCTCCGCTGCGCCATTCGTCGACTTCTGCTCGGCGACCCTCGGCGCACTCGCCGTACTGGCCGCCCTGCGCCACCGCGACCAGACCGGCGAGGGGCAGGTCGTCGAGACCGCCCTGTTGAAGACGGCGCTGATGATGACCAACGCCACGCTCATCGAGCAGGCGCTGCTTGCGCCGAACCGCCGGTCCACCCACAACCGGGGGCAGACCGCCGCCCCGAGCGACACCTTCCGTTGCAGCGACGGTCACATCGCCGCGTCGGTGCTCGGCGCTCCCCTCTGGGAGCGCTGGTGCAACCTGGTCGGACGCCCCGACCTGCTCCACGACGACCGGTTCAAGGACGACATCAGCCGGGGGAACCACCGCGATGAGCTGTGCGGCATCATGCAGGACTGGTGCGCCACACGCGCCATCGACGATGCCCTCACCGCGCTGGCCGAGGTCAAAGTGCCAGCTGCGCCGGTGCTCACGCCCCAACAGGTACTCGACCACGAGCACATACAGGCGATCGACTTTCTCCAGCCCACCGACTACCCCGGCGGCCTGGAATGGCCGGCGCCTCTCGCCGGTTTTCCGGTTGCCATGTCGGCGCTCGATACCTCGATCCGGCACCCGGCTCCGACCCTTGGCCAACACACCGACGAGATTCTTGGCGAGCTGGGCTACTCCCCCGCAGCGATCAGCCAGCTGCACACAGCGCGCGTCGTCTGATGAGCACAGAGCGCCCCGATCAGTCAGCTCCGCATGAACTGGGGCAATCGTGACGGCGTTTCCGTTCGCTATGGGTGACCGGGCCCGTCGCCGAGGCCAGATCGAGCCAGTGGTCGAACCACTCAAGGTGAGCGGCACCATGATGGTGCTGACGTCGGAGAAGCCCACCAGCCTGGTATCGACGGTCATCGGCGCAGCGTGGCATATCACGGGATAGGTTTTCCCGCCAGGTGTTACCGTTGCGAGCGGGCTGCGCAGTGAAGCCTCGAATGAGATGAGTGGGCGAAATCGAGATGTCTCGCAAGCAGTTTCGAGTTCGCTTGTTCCGCAGGGCCGCCTGGTCCGCAGCATGCATCAGCTTCGCTGTTGGGTTCTATGTCGGGCTCAACGTGAATGCGCAGGTGGGCGCGACACTCTGGATAGTCGCAGCGCTGCTTGCGCTCGCCCCATTTATCTCACATCGCGACAAGCTGCACTAGGCGCTTTGTCGCGTCGCCAAACCTCACCTTGAGCGAATTGATCGACACGGGACGCCGACGAGAGAACCGCCTGATAACCGGCGCTTTGTCGCGCCCCGACGCATGACGCATGATGTCGGTATGCGAATTTCGGTTTCTATTGGCAGTGCGTACTACGACGGGTCGACTTGGCCCCAGGTGGTCGAGTACGTAAAAGCAGCCGATCGGCTCGGCGTCGACGCTGCATGGTCGGCCGAGGCCTGGGGCATGGAGGCCGTGTCGTCGCTCGGCTACTTGGCCGCCGTGACCGAGAACATCAAGCTCGGCTCGGGCATCATGCAGATCTCGGCACGCACCCCAGCCATGACCGCTCTGACGGCGCTCTCACTCGGCCAGATCAGCGGCGACAGGTTCCTGCTGGGTCTCGGCGTGAGTGGTCCACAGGTCGTCGAAGGACTACACGGCGAGGCGTTCGCTCATCCTCTTGGCCGGCTACGCGAGTACATCGACATCGTGCGCATGGGTATCGATGGCGGGCGCATGGTCTACGACGGAAAGCACTATGTACTCCCCCGCCCCGGTGGCGAGGGCAAGGCCCTCAAGTCGTCGATTCCGCCAAAGCCTGACCTGCCGATCTATCTGGCCACACTCGGCCCGAAGTCACTCGAGTTGACCGGAGAGCTAGCCGATGGCTGGCTCGGCACCTCGTTCATTCCCGAACACGGCGACGTGTTTCTCGACCCCATTCGCGCCGGTGCAGCGAAGGCCGGACGCACGCTCGAGGACATTGACATTCAGACCAGCGCTCAGATCTCGGTGTCTGAAGATGTCGATTCGCTGATCAACAAATACCGGCCCGGCATGGCGTTCACACTCGGCGGTATGGGCTCGGCGACCACAAACTTCTACAACAGCGCCTTCTCGCGTTCAGGTTACGAAGATGTATGCACCGAGGTACAGCGTCTGTGGGTCGATGGCGACAAGGCCGCTGCAGCAGCAGCCATACCAGAGGAACTGATCTTGGCGGCCTACATGATCGGTACCGAAGACATGGTCAAGGCCCGGGTGCGCGCCGCCGAAGCCGCCGGCATCAACTGCTTACGGATCGGTCCGCAGGGCAAGACTGCGGCCGAGCAGATCGCCGACCTCGAGATGACGGTCGACCTGATCCGGTCAGCAACCAGCTAGCCGTTCCCCACCGCGGCTGCAGCATGCCTCCAGACGTTGTGCGCGCATCAAGATGCGATGCGCACAACATCTGGATGTATCATTCCGGTATGCGCACCACAATCGACTTCGACCCCGACACTGCGAAGGCAATTGAGCGTCTGCGCAACGATGGTCGCGGACTTAGCGAAGCGGTGAACGAACTCATTCGGCGCGGAATGATCGTGACCCCACAGCGACAACGATTTGAGCCTCGGACCAAGGCACTCGGCCTTCGCATCGACGTATCGAACATTGCCGACGCCTTGGATGTGCTCGAAGGAAGCGACGCCCGCTAGTGCTGGTCGACGCCAACATCCTTCTGTACTCGGTCGATGAGATGAGCCCGCATCACCTTGCCAGCAGCAAGTGGCTCACCGCAGCGCTCAACGGCACGCGACGCGTGGGCATCCCATGGCTGTCGCTCGTCGCCTTCGTGCGCATCGCAACCAATCCCCGTGCGTCGAACGACCCTCTCACTGCACCTGAAGCATGGCAGATCGTCGAGGACTGGCTCGACGCGCCAGCGGCCTGGATTCCGGAGGCGGGCCACGCCCACCGAACGATCCTGGGGCGCCTTTTGACCGAGAACAACATCACCGGCGGACTTGTCACCGACGCTGTTCTCGTTGCCCTGTGCATCGAGCACGGCCTCGAGATCGTAAGCGCCGACAGCGACTTCGCCCGGTTCGCTGACCTCACCTGGACCAATCCAACAGTGGGCTGAGCTCTCCGACCGGTCCCGATCCTCGACCAACGCTCCCGACTCGCTGAGATCTTCTAAAACCGCAACGACCTTCGCCTCACCAAGTGAAGCGAAGGCCGTAGCGCTTGTTATCGAACCAGCCGACCCCTAAGGGCCGGCTGTGGCTTGATCAGCCGTTCGTAAAGACGAACGAACTGTCCATGTCTTCTTCGATCGCCTTGATGTGATCGATGTAGGCGTGGAAGCCGCCGTTGTAGTTGCCGTCTTGACGGCGGTTGTCCTGGCCCTCGAAGTTGTAATACCCCGGGGTGCAGTCGGCGTTACGGTTCGTCTTGCCGCGGTGCTTGATGACCTCTTGCACCCACCATTCTTCGGCTGAACGGCTCACGTCGACCGTGTCGTAATTGTTGCTACGTACATAGTCGATGACGGCGGCGATGTGGTCGCCTTGCACCTGCAACAGGTCGGTCAAGTTGAACTGGAACGAGGCCTGGTAGCCGCCCATGATGAACATGTTTGGGTAACCCTGCGTGTGAATACCGAGCAACGTGCTGATGCCGTCGGTGTACTTCTCGTTGAGTTCGACACCGCCCTCGCCCTCGATGCGGTTGTAAATGCCGGTCTGCTGCACCTCGAAGCCAGTGGCATAGATCAACAGGTCTAGTTCATACTCGACACCGTCGAAGATCGGACCCTTGGGGCCGATCTCGGTGATGCCCTTGCCTTTGGTATCGACCAGATGCACGTTTGGACGGTTGAACGTCGGCAGGTAGTCGTTGTGGAAACACGGACGCTTGCACATCAGCATGTACCACGGCTTGAGTGACTCAGCCGTCGCGGAATCTTCGACGGTCTCATCGATGCGGTTGTGAATGCGCATCATTGCATCGATGTTGGCGTTCTCTTGGCGGCGCACCTTTTCTTCTTGGGTGATGCCGACGAGGTTCTTGCGCTTCTCGTCTTGATAACGGAACTTGTCGATGATCTTCTGGCGACGTTTGTGCTGCCAACCTTCCTCGAGCTTCTCAGCCCAAGCTGGATCGGTTTCCCAGTCGTCACGAATGTCGATCGATGACGGCGTGCGTTGGAAGACGTGCAGCGACTTGGCGTTGGCACCAAGGTTCGGCACGATTTGCACGGCACTCGCGCCGGTACCGATGATGCCGACTCGCATCTCGGACAGGTTCTCGAGATCGGCTCCGGTCAGTTCGTAGTCCCACCGCGAGGTGTGGAACGACTTGCCTTCGAATTTCTCCATGCCCTCGATGAGAGCGAGGCGTGGTTTGGCCAGGGTACCGTTGGCACAGATCACGAATCGGGCACGCATCTTGTCGCCGCGGTCGGTGGTGATTTCCCAGATCTGGTCGGTCTCGTTCCACGTGGTGGTGGTCACCGTGGTTTGGAATACGGCGAGGTCGTACAGGTCGTATTTGCGGGCGATGGCCTGGCAGTGGCCAAGGATCTCCGCTCCGCCGGCGTAATGCCGAGTCGGCACATAGTCGAGTTCATCGAGCAATGGCAGATAGTCGTAGCTCACGACGTCGCATGCGACACCCGGATAACGATTCCAGTACCAGGTGCCGCCGACATCGGCGCCTCGTTCGACGATGCGGATGCTCTCGACGCCACGTTGACGAAGTCGAGCCGACGTCAAAAGTGCCGAGAAGCCGCCACCGATGAACAGCACCTCGACTTCGTCGACGATGGGCTCACGTGTGACTACCTCGTCGGCATAGGGGTCCTTCGCGTAATCGGCGAATTCTCCGTCGAGTGCGCGATACATCTCGGTACCGGGTGGGCGGTAATCAAGTCGAAGGTCACGTTGTTCTGCGAATTTTGTCTTGATGTCGTCATAGAACTCCTGGGGGGGACGATCATTCTTGTCGTATTGGGAGATGTCGGCATTCATCTGGAAACTTGCCGACATCTCTTTCTTCTCTGTTGTGTTGCCATCAGCCATGTGTGCAGTCTCGCGACACGGTGTCAAAACAAACAAGTCGAGATTGAAGAAAGCTCTCCGTTTCTAGTTGGCTGACTCTCCACGTCTACAGTCGCTCCGATGAGCGAAACACCACTGCCACTTGCCGGAATAAAGGTCCTCGATCTGTCGCGGGTCTTCGCTGGCCCCGTCTGCGGCCGGATTCTGAGCGACCTCGGCGCGAACGTCGTAAAGGTCGAGCCTCCCGAAGGAGACATCACTCGTTTGTGGGGCAAGAAGGCCGCCGGTCTCAGCACTTACTTTGTGCAGCAGAACGTCGGCAAGCAGAACATCTCTGTCGACCTACGCGAGCCGGGTGGCCCCGATCTGATCCGCAAATTGGTCAAACACGCTGACATCGTCCTCGAGAACTTCCGACCCGGCGTGATGGCCAAGTACGGCCTCGATTACACGTCACTGAAAGAGATCAAACCCGATCTCGTCATGGCATCGATCACCGGCTTCGGCCAAGACGGACCAGAGTCCGGACGGGCTGCATATGCCTCGATCTTGCACGGCGAGGCCGGCGCAATCGACATGACTCACGGCGTAGTCGAAGCACACGATGTGAGTTTCAGTGCCGCCGATGTGATGAGCGGCATGCACGGGGCCATTGGTCTGCTGGCTGCACTGCGCGTGCGAGACCAGACCGGCATCGGCCAACACGTCGACATCTCGATGATGGACGTCATGACATTCTCGACCGATCACAACCAGGCGATACTCGACGATGTCGGGCACGAGCCGCGGGGCGCTCAACTCTTCGAAGCTGTCGGCGGCGCCATCCTGTTGGCTGGTGAAACCAAATGGTTCTGGCACCAGCTGAACAAGGTGCACGGGCTCGTCGATCCCGGGTCTGGCGAACGAAGCGGGCGCGAGAAGAAAGCCGACCGCAACAAGATCATCAGCGACTGGATGCTCAGCTTCCCCGATCGCGATGCGCTGATCACCGCGCTCGACGGAGCGAATTTGGCGTGGGGAAACCTTCGCCAACTCGGCGGGGTGCTCGAATCGCCGACCCTGAAACATCGCGAAACGGTCGCCACCATCGACGACCGCGACGGAGGCACGCGTGAAGTCGTGCGGTCTCCCTACAAGATGTCCGCCAGCGACACCCGCCAGACCGGCGAGATCGCGCTGCGTGGTGAACACAATCACGACGTGCTGAGCAATTGGCTCGAGATGCCATTGACCGACGTCGACCAACTGGTCGCCGACAACGTGCTGCTCACCGATGAGTGGGCAGACCAACTGAATAACTAGCGAAAGTTAACCAACTCACATGCGATTAAAAGACCAGGTTGCGATTATCACCGGTGCCGGAAGCGGCATTGGTGCCGAGAGCGCCCGTCGATTCGTCGAAGAGGGCGCCAAGGTGCTCATCGCCGACATGCAAGACGACAAGGGACAGGCGGTAGCCGACGAACTCGGCGATGCCGCGACCTTCCTTCATGTTGACGTCTCACAAGAACACCAGGTCGAGGCCGCGGTGGCCGAGGCCGTCTCCAAGTGGGGACGGCTCGACATCATGTTCAATAATGCTGGCTTCGGCGGGGCCCTCGGCTCTATCGAACAGACC
>JBDNHG010000370.1:0-3544 GCA_041688925.1 Acidimicrobiales bacterium
ACGGTGCCGTCTTCGAACGCTGGCGGGCCCTCAGCCATGAAGTGGTCACACGCTGCGACTGATGCGATCTGGATTGTGCCGCCGCCGAACCAAGGGCGTTCGAGCTTGCGCAGCTTGTCGTGTTTGGCGATCAAGCAGCCAAGACCGGTTGGGTAACCAAACATTTTGTAGAACGAGAAGACGGCGTAGTCGGGCGAGATCTCTGACAAGTCGATCGCCGACGTCGGGGCGAAGGCAGCACAGTCGAGCAGAACGTCCCAGCCGAGTTCCTGGGCGTCTGCGATCAGGCTCAATGGGTGCTTGACGCCGCTGTAGTTGGATTGGGCCGGGAAGGCGAACAGATTGTCACCGGCCTCGACCTGGCCCAATATCGACAGCAGAGCGTCGCGATCGATGCGCAGCTCACTGGGTTCGATCGGGGCGTAGTGGACGGCAGCCTGGCGGGCGGTGGCGAACTCGCGGATGCCGTTGACCGAGTTGTGGTTATCAGCGGTGAGCACGTACTGGCTGCCGCGCCGGAAGGGGTACGACTCGCCGATCAGTTTCAGTGCGCCGCTGGCGTTGTGGGTGAACACAACGCAGTATTCGTCAGGCGAGGCGTTGAAGAATTCGAGGATGGCATCGCGCGTGGACTCGACGTGCTGTGTCATTTCGACGGAGGCCGGATTGCCCGAGTGCGGATTTCCGAAGACACCGCTCGCCATGAACGCGACATGCTCTTGAAGCTGACTGTCTGCGTAGAGTCCGCCGCCGGTGTAGTCGAGATAGACGTGATCGTTGTCGTCGAGTCGGCGGTATTCGTTGGCGCGCAGCTCGTCGAGATGGGCGGTGCCGGCCCATGCAGGGTTCTTGGCGCTGAACGCATCGAACGCCTTGGCGCGGTCGACCGGGTCGATTGCAATTGACAAAGGTGACGACATGATGCTTCCTTTCTACCGTGCCAGACCAGTGGTCCTGGTGCAATGGAAGTACTAGGTGCCCAATTACCGGGCATCGACGCCGGGCATGTCGCGTTCCGCCTGCGCGACAGTGTGCTCGAAGACTGGTGAACGCGCTGCACGAGCGTCTGGCAGGCCAGACTTACCGTCGGATAGTCGAGGCCCAGATCGGCTCGGCGACAATGCAATCTCACCAACGCAATCTCACCAACGCAATGCCACCAACGCAGGGAGTCGATGACATGAACCTTGAAGACTGGAAACTGCGACGCTCTCGCGCACTCTGGCATCGCCATCCAGGGGTACGGTCCAGCGAGGAGCTCACGTTTGGTGAGCGGGCCGCGGATCGCCTGCGCAACGGCATGGGGTCGTGGGCGTTCGTCCTGGGTGCGATGTTGTTTCTCGCTGGCTGGATGGTCGGCAATCGGAATGCGGGCTTCGACCCGTATCCGTTCATCTTGTTGAACCTGCTGCTCTCGTGCCTGGCGGCAATGCAGGGTGCAATCCTGTTGATCGCCGCCCGCAGGTCAGACCAGATCTCGGCTGAGCTTGCGAGCCACGACTATCAAACCAACCTCGATGCTGCTGCCATGATTCGCGAGCTTCAATCGCTGACGCATGAAATTCACCAGAAGGTTGTCACGGTGCCGCCCGGCACCCCCACCGAGTCCCGCGCCTGACACCAGGACGGGATATGTACCTGGAGGGTCAGCGGCGTCCCTGGTCGGCGAGTTCGGTCGGTCCAACGTTCGTGTCGAGCCAGCTGATGAGCGGCTTGCTGGCGCCAAGGAACTGAATGATCCGCTCTTTGGGTTCGGCGGTGTCGAGCCATGCGCCGATCTGCCAGTCTTGCCAGGCAATGCACCCCTTCATCCGCAGCAGTTCGATACGCGGATGGTCCTTGGGATACCCACGCGGTGCGGTCTTGATCGGGTCTCGTGCGGTGAC
Source organism: Acidimicrobiales bacterium (assembly GCA_041688925.1). Taxonomy (GTDB): domain Bacteria; phylum Actinomycetota; class Acidimicrobiia; order Acidimicrobiales; family UBA10347; genus UBA10347. The sequence goes on from JBDNHG010000370.1 coordinate 1,887, forward strand.
GTCGATGCAAGAAGCGTTCAATGTGGCGATCGTTGCTTCGAGCGCCGAACCGGTGGTGTCGTCATCGATGGCGGCTCGGAACCGGGCCAGCTGGTCCTTGGCCATCATGTAATAACCGGTGCCGACACCGAAACTGTCAGCGGACAAGGTGATGTAGCCACCTTTGGCGAGCTGGGCGGCGATGTTTGTTTTGTACGGCGTTTTGTCCTTGCTGAACCGCACGTCTCGGTACGGGCGGAAGATCTTGCCGTCGCCAAACAGGGGCTGTAGTTCGACCAGCAATGTTTCCATCGGTGCCTTGACGCACTCGTCATAGACACTCTTCTGTTCGGTCCAGAATGTTTTGGTGTTGTCATCCTCGAGCCGTTCGAAGAACTCGATCGCCTCGATCGGCCATCCCTGAAACGTCATGGCACAACCGTATGCGACGGATGCACACTGTCGTGTCGCCCGCGTCGGGTGCGTCGCAGGTGTTCGCCGTTCGATGATCTCCTGGGCGGCGCTTTTCACTAGCGTGAACCCTCATGAGTTCGAACAGTGATGCAGCTGACTTCGAAACGCTGGTGGCCTCGCGGCGCAGCACCCGTGGCTACAAACCCGACCCCGTGCCACGTGCCCTGCTCGAAGAGGTGATTGCCGTTGCGAAACGTGCGCCCTCATCGATGAATACCCAACCGTGGAACTTCCACGCGATCACGGGAGCGCCGCTCGAACTGATTCGTGAAGGCAACACCCAGCGAATGTTGGCCGGGGCGTCGGTCGACCGTGAGATCAAGATGTCGGGCCACGAGTATCAGGGCATCCACCGTGACCGTCAGGTCGAGATCGCCATCCAACTTTTTGAGGCGATGGGTATCGAACGCGATGACAAAGAACGACGCCAAGACTGGGTCATGCGTGGTTTTCGTCAGTTTGATGCGCCGGTGTCGGTCGTGGTGACGATCGACAAGGAACTCGCCGACGACACGGTGGCTCATTTCGACTGTGGCGCAGCGACCTACGGCCTCGTGCTGGCCGCGACGTCCAAGGGATTGGGCTGCGTCATCAACGGGCAGGGAATCATGCAGTCGTCGGTGGTCCGCGAACACGCAAACATCCCCGAAGACGAGGTCATCATGACCTGTGTTGCCATGGGATGGCCCAACGATGAATTCGTCGCCAACAGCGTGATGTCACGGCGCGCCGCGAACGAAGACACCGTCACGTTTGTGGGCTTCGACGAATAGGTAGCCCACCGCAGCGGCAACGCCGGCAACTGCTGGGGCCCACACAATCCACCTTGATCGCAGACCGGACTAAGGTCCGGCGAATGCACGCGATTCAAATGGCAGAGACCGGCGGCCCCGATGTATTGACGTTCGGCGAGGTTGATGACCCCAGCCCAGCGAACGACCAGATCGTCGTGCGGGTCGGCGCAGCGGGCGTCAACTTCATCGACACGTACCATCGGTCGGGGCTCTACACGATGCCGTTGCCGATGACGCCCGGTCTCGAAGGTGCAGGAACTATCGAGGCGGTTGGTTCTGAAGCCAGCCAATGGACCGTCGGCGACACGGTGGCATGGACCGGAGCACTGGGCTCCTATGCCGAATTGGTCGCGATGCCGGCAGCTTCTGCGGTAGCGGTGCCCGATGGCGTGAACGAAGACACGGCAGCGG
>JBDNHG010000371.1:0-16211 GCA_041688925.1 Acidimicrobiales bacterium
CGCGTAGTCGGCCAACGAACCGACAACCCACCGTGCGAGCCCCGAGTGGCCCTGGGCCCCGAGCACGAGCAAGGCACTCGGATCGGCCCCATCGACGAGGGTGTTGCGAGGGTCTCCCCGCACAATCTGGCGTTTCACCCGCCGCCGGGTGGCGCCGGTGCGTTCAATCGCCGTTTCGACGGTGTCGTCCAACATCCGCTCGGCGCGCTCCCCGAGCTCGGCCAAACGGCTTTTCAGTGGCAACACTTCGAGTTCGAACTCATTGTGGGAGTACATGGCCGTGACCTCATGCCCTACACCGAGCTCGAGCGCCCAAACGAGTGCCTCGATCGAGGACGGCGAGCCGTCGACCGCGACCGTGATCTTGTGTTCGGGTGCGATCGAATCGCGTACGAGGACGACCGGGCATTCGGCATATCGAACGCAGTGACTGACCGTCGAACCGAGGATCAATTGCTTCAGCCGACCGTCGCCGGTTCGACCGAGCACCAGCAAATCGTGATCTTCTGATGCGTCGGTGAGTACGGTGCGCGCCGCGCCCATCACGGTCCACTGTTCGATGGTGACATTGCTCGTGGGTGTTCCTTCGACCACGCTCTCGAGTCGTTTGCGGGCCTTGTCTGCAGCTTGATAGCCCGGCGAAACGGGTGTGCCGATGATGGGCAGAAGCAAGACGGTGGAATAGTTCCACGCCGCAATCGCCGAGACGGTTCCGCCCTCTTCATGGGCAAGCGCTGTCGCCCACCGCAAGGACGCTGTCGAGCTGGGTGATCCGTCGATACCGACGAGGATTGTGCGTGCGGAATCAGAGGTCATCGTGTTCGCCATTGGTCGGGATTTACTGCAGTGAGTGCGCTCGGCGAGGGTAGGCCCTTGGCATGTGAGAGTCCAGCGGTACACATGGCGTCAGTCTGCGCTCACCTCGTCGTTTGGCCTAGGGCCGTTGGTCCCCACGCCAAAGAGCCGACACACCACAGTGGTGCGGCACGAGTAGACGTTTGGGGTTCTGCAAACCATGATGGTGCGATGGCGAAACGTGTCACCCGTGACAGCGCAGCAGCATGGGCACGTGGGTTGCCCGCCGTGATCGAGGAGTTTCCGTTCGGACCACAGGCAGCGGTCTTCAAGGTCGGGGGCAAGATGTTTGCGCTGGTGCCAACGGACGAGCAGTCGGTGACCGTCAAGGTCGACCCCGACGACGGCGTTGCGCTTCGTTCACAGTTCAGCGCGATCACGCCGGGCTATCACATGAACAAGCGCCACTGGATCACGATCGATCTCGGTTCTGATGACCAGCTCGTGCCGGTCGAAGACCTGATCGAAGAGTCGTATCTGTTGGTAGCGAACAGCCTGACGAAGAAGCTGCGCACCCAACTCGGCCTAGTGGCCGACGACCTGCTGGGTTGAGGTCGAATCTGTTAGCAGCCCGAGGCTGCCTGCCACAGAGGGGTCGCTAGGCGATGAGCAGCGCTCGCATCGCTGCGAGGTCGTCGTCGTTCAGCCCGGCGACGTTCGTGAGATATGGCTGAGGCCCGCCATGGGTGTCGGCCAGCCATTCGATGGCCATCTCGAGCGCGATCTGGGGAGCCGACAATGCGGGTCGGAAGTCTTCGACATCGAGGCCACGTTCGGCGAACAACGGCGTCAGTTCCTTGATACGGGATTCGGCTCGGTAGACGTTCGACAAGGTGAAGTCGATGAGGATGTCGGAATCGCTGACCCCGAGTGAGCTCAACACCAGCATCGCGAAGAGGCCGGTGCGATCCTTGCCGGCGGTGCAATGAAACAGCGACGGCGACTCGGCAACGGCCAGGTTGATGGCGCGACCGAAGTCGGCAGCGTAACGAGTCAGCATGCCGATGTACATCTCGCCGACACGCGTATCGCTGATGCCATCCATCTCGCCGCTGAATGCCATTTCGAGGAATGTCCGCGGTTGCACCGAGTCGCCAGTCATAGGAATGTTCTGATGATGTTCGACGCCGGTCCACAGCCTGCTGGGCGCATCGTCGATCTCGTGCCCGTGGCGCAGATCGATGACGGTGCGCACACCCAGCCCACCCAACGTCTGATGGTCGGCGGCCGAGAGTTCTGACAGTCGGTCACTTCTGAACAGCCGTCCATAGGCGATCGGGCCACCATCGGCCTGCCACCCGCCCAGGTCGCGCAAGTTGAGTGCGCCGTCGAGATCGATTCGGGTACCAGGAGTGCTCACTCGAGCATCCTGACGCATTGCGCCGATCGATGCGAGCCGTGGCCTGACTGGGTTGGGCTCATCGGGTTGGCGAAGCGTAGGTCAGGCGGTGGTGGGGTGGTCCGGGGTAACGCTCGACATGGGTGGTTCTGGCTGTTCGGGTTGTTCGGCCGGTGGGCCGATGAGCGCGGGCACCTTGAGACCGAGAACGATCAAACCCATGCCGACGACGAAGAACAATCCAACTCGCCAGAACACGTCGACCTCGGCCATGTCGACACTGACCAGCTTGAACAGGGTGATGCCGAGGGTCCCCATTGCCACGTTTCTCACGGCGCTGTTGCGACCCATCAGGCCAAGAACCAGTCCTGCGCAGGCCATGATCGCCCAGGCCACCGAGATGAGCACCAGGCCTTGGGGAGCGCCGGTTAGTGCTGCGGCCGACCACAACATCGTGCCAGCCCACGCACCCACGAACGGCGGTTCGAACGTACCGACATGGAGGTCGTCACGGTAGAGCAGTGCGGCGGCGCCGACCCAGCAAGCTAGAACGAGTAGCGTGGCGAGCCCAGCTCCGACGGTTCGGAACCCGTCGCGGTCGAAAGCGTCGAGCATCTCGTAGACCGCGAGGCCCGACGACATCGTGCCAACCACATAGCTGCCGTAGCGCAGCATCCGGTCGTCGAGTCGTCGGCTCAGGTAGTACGACGTTACGGCTTGTCCGGCGAGGGCGACCATCAGCGCTGGTCCGTCGAGCCATATAGCGAATCCCAGCGCCAGCAGGGCGAATGATCCGAAGATCGTGGTTACCGACACGAGACGTTGCACTCGCAGGTTCCGAGAGACGGGTTGGCTGTCGGCTGGGTTGCCTTGTTGCCATGTCACCGCGGCGAGAGCTCCAAAGCCGAGTGCGGTGCCAATGGCGATGAGGCCGGCAGTTTGGTCCTCGATTGGTGACAGCAGCCCGGCGATGACTGCCCAACTCCACACCGGCACAAAGGCGACCAAACGGTAGTCGAGCGCCTGCCAGTCGAAGGTTCCCCACGATCCGGGCCCAGATGTAGGCGCGAGCCGGCGAGCGACGGTCGGTCCTGCCCACAACGTGACGGCGATGATGGCGGCGCCAACGAAACCGAATGCCTGAAGAGCGCCTTCGACATCCTCGGAGACTGCGTACGCCATGAGTACCAGAGCGCCCATCCAGCCGGTGATGAGCCGCACGCCGGGCCAGGTCTTGGCCAAGCCGAGGGCGCTCGATCCAACGATGCATGCAGCGACCCAAAGGAGGATTGCTGCGTCGCCGAAGTTGTCGAGGGTGTCGATCGATGCCAGCATTGCCATCAAGCCAGCCGTGAGTGTAATTCCTTCGAGCTTGAGTTTGAGCGCAACGGTGATCGAGGCAGCCGTTGCGACCCCGATCAGCACGAGCGCGCCACCGGGCGGCACGAGATCGAGCCATTCATGGGTAGCGAGTGCGCTGGAGGCGAGCACTACTGCGCCACCACAGCCGAGAGCAAGCGCCCACGGTGGGCGCGATTCGGCGAGAGCGGTGGCGCCACCCAACATGGCGCCACCGCCAAGGGCTGCGCCGAGTAGTTGCAGCTCTGGGCCGATCCAGCCACGCGAGATGGCCGTGCTGACGAGAAAGATGGCAGCGAGGGTCACGAGCACCACGCCAGCCCATCGCAAAACTGACTCGATTCCCCATTCGAAGGCCGCTGGCGGGCGAGGCGGCGCTACATCGCCTGGACCAGGGGGCGGCGGATAACTTGCCGCTTGAGCGGCGGCGCCCGATAACGGCGCGGTGGGTGCCGGGGGAGGTGCCACCTGCGACGAAGTAGCGGTTGGCGGCGGAGGCATCGTCTGAGCGGCGGGAAGCGTCGCTGCTGTCGTTGCGGTCGCGGGTGGGACCGCCGGAAGAAAGACCGGCCCTGGCGTCGCAGCCGGAACGTCAGCGGGCGCGGCCGAGGTCATCACCGCGGCCTCCAGTGCGGCAACCCGTTTGACGAGCTCAGCGACTTCGCGCTCTATGTCCATGTCGCCACTATGACCGACGTTCGAGCGGCGTGACGAGGTCCTTTGCCCCTATTTCGGTCTGTGGGGTTCCGTGGCGGTGGCAGCACACGTGACCTCAGACGGGGGTTGCGCCTTTGGCTCCAATAGGTCGGCTCGGAAAGTAGGGTTGCCCTATGACAGAAGAGTCGACAACGATCCGTGTTGCTCTTGAACAGCAGCGGCAGCTCCGACTTCTAGCCGAGCAGCGAGGAAGCTCGATGGCAGAAACACTCGACGCAGCGATTGCAGCACTGAGTCGTGAGCTGGCCTTCAAACAGATGGCATTGGCCGAGATCGAGCTGCCAACCGATGAAGACTCATGGGAAGAGTTCGTACGCGACCGCGATCGATGGATCGAAGCGGGCATCGACCTCGGCTGACCCCTCGAGGTTGATGACCTGCGCCCCGAGTGTCAACCCGAGGACGCCGACGGGAACCGTCCAACGGAACAATGTTGATTTTGGGCGGCGAACACGAGTACCACCTCGCACCGGAGATCGAGAACTGCAACGACTCCTTCACGAGCGATGCTGAGTCCAAGACCTATTCCGATGCCACGGGGACGTTCGTGCTGACCGGAACCGAACGCTCGGGGCCACCGCCCGTCAGACGCGAAACGGGCCGTACTGATTCCACGCGTTGTCGAGAATCTCGGCTGGGTCGGTGCTCCAGTCGAGCGCAGCGACCTCAGAGCGTGTGCGCCGGCCAGTCACGCTTCGCAAGAAGTCGTGGGGCGTCGCCGTCAGGCTTACGTGGCGGTCGGCGTTCGGCTGCGGCGCGGGCCACGATGTGCCGTTGGTCAGTTCGACATCGAGAGCCACCCCAAGTCGGTCGGTGGCGCGTTCTTGAAGCAACGGAACATAGCGGTGAGCCGACAGGGGTGTTGCCGCGGCCGCAGCGGTGGTCGTCTGGCCCAGCGTCTCGGCCAGGTCAAAGACATGGATGACGAGGTCGGCGAGGAATGACGCAGCGACGATCTGGTCGTCGGCCATTAATTGGGCGATCGGCTCGGCGTGCGAGCGCCATTCATCGACGACCTGGCCGAGTGTCATCTTCGAACGATCTGCCACCTGACGTTTGGTCGACTCGTCGGACCCCAGGCTGCCTTGCACGCCGGCGAGCTTCTCGGCGTTCAAACCGCAGACATGGGCCACGACGTCTTTCACCGTCCAGTCGGGACACGATGGCACGATCCTGGACGCTGCTGCATCGTCGAGCTCGACAAGTGCGGCGATGAGTTCATCGCGTACCTGCGCATAGGCCGCGCTTGGAATCAGTTCGGCATCAGACATAACGCAACGTTAGGCGACAGTGAGCTCTCGAACGAAGGAGCACTCGAACGAAGGAGAGCGATGTTCGACATAGGCGGTTCCAATCGTTTCGGTCAGTGAGCTACGAGGCTTCGCCGATCGTGCACCTCGCCGCGCTGCCAGACCCCGGCGTACATCACCACGAGCACCGTCGCACTTTTTCTGACGGCGTGCTGACCCCTACAGTCGCAGCATGCAGGAATTCGAAGGCAAAGTAGCAGTCATCACCGGTGGAGCAAGCGGCATTGGGCTTGGTATGGCGCGGGCATTTGCCGGCGCTGGAATGAAGCTCGTGCTGGCCGATCTCGATAGTGCTGCGCTTGACGCAGTCGCCAGCGAGCTCAAGACCGGCGGCGCTGAGGTCGTGACGAAGTTGTGTGATGTCTCGCAGTACGACCAGGTCGAGGCCGTTGCTGACATGGCCGTCGATACCTACGGAGGTGTCAACGTGCTGTGCAACAACGCCGGCATCGGCATTCCAACCCCGACCAAGAAGATCAAGCTCGCCGACTGGAAGTGGATCATTGACGTCGACCTCTGGGGCCCCATCTATGGCATCGAAATCTTCTTGCCGTTGATCGAGGAACAAGGCGAAGGACACATCAACTCGACAGCATCGATGGCCGGGCTCACTGCCGGAAGCATGATGGGCGCATACAACGTCGCGAAGTTCGGCGTGGTCGCGTTGATGTCAACGCTCGAGCGAGAACTGCGCGGGCGAGGCAGCAACATCACAGCATCAGTGCTGTGTCCGGGCCCGATCAACACCAACATCAGTCGCCACTCGGTCAAGTTCCGACCCGGCCAGCAAAAGCCGAAGACCGAAGGCAAGACCTTGGGCAAGGTGGCTCGTGGCATCCAAGACATCCTCGAGGCCGGAATGGACCCCGACGACGTCGGTCAGATGGTGTTCGATGCAATCAAGGGCAACGAGTTCTGGGTCCTGACGCATCCACATTGGACCAAGGCAATGCAGAAAGAGCTCGACGCTATGAACGCAGATCGTTCGTTGACCAAGGGCTGATCTGAGGCTGCACCGAGAGGTAAACCCTCGGGCCCAGGGCCATACGTCGACCAGGTTTGCAGCGGCGTGGTGCGCGTGTGGTTCGGGGCCTTTCTGCCGAGTCGATGGTCGCCGGACGTTACCGACGGCCGTCGGGGTGGGTATCGTCAGTCTATGACCCGCATCGCTCGCCACGTCAACCTCGCCTCTCGTCCGCACGGGGCTCCGATCCCTGAGAACTTCGAGGTGGTCGAAGCCCAGGTGCCGGCACCCCAAGACGGCGAGATCATGGTCGCCAACCGCTTCATGTCGGTCGACCCATACATGCGTGGCCGGATGAACGACGTGAAGTCATACGTGCCGCCGTTCCAGATTGGTCAACCCCTCGAGGGTGGCGCCGTCGGCGAAGTCATCGAGTCGAACTCGCCTGACATCGCTGTCGGCGACCATGTCGTGCACGGCCTCGGCTGGCGCGAGATCGGCGTCATGCCCGCGGCTATGACCCAGCCGGCGGCGAACGTCGAGGGCGTGTCGCTCTCCGCGAACCTCGGCGTGCTCGGCATGCCCGGCATGACCGCCTACGCCGGGCTGCTACGCGTTGCGTCGTTCAAGGAAGGCGACGCGGTCTTCGTGTCGGGCGCTGCCGGCGCCGTGGGCTCGCTGGTCGGTCAGCTCGCCAAGCTCAAGGGTGCCTCCATGGTCATCGGCTCGGCCGGCTCGGACGAGAAAGTGGCTTGGCTCATCGACGAACTCGGTTACGACGCGGCGTTCAACTACAAGTCGGGCCCGGTCGCCAAGCAGCTTTCCGCTGCAGCGCCGAACGGCATCGACGTGTACTTCGACAACGTCGGCGGCGACCATCTCGAAGCAGCGATCCACGCATTGAACGCGCACGGTCGCGTCGCCATGTGCGGGGCGATCTCGATGTACAACAACACCGAGCCGGTACCGGGCCCGAGCAACCTGACGCTGGCGATCGGCAAGCGCCTCAACCTCCGCGGCTTCATCGTCAGCGATCACGGCGACATGCGTGACGATTTCGTGCGCGAAGTCGGTGGCTGGCTGGCCGACGGCACGATCAAGTCCGAAGAGACGGTCATGCACGGCATCGAGCATGCCGGCGAGGCCTTCATTGGACTGCTCGCCGGAGCGAACACAGGCAAGATGGTCGTCGAGCTCTGACCAGAGCCGAGTTCGTCCGGCCTCAGCTCAACCCCAGGCGGCTTTAGGGGATTCCCCTCACGGCGGGCGACGCCATTCGCACGTACTGTTGGGCCATGGATGCTTCCGAAGCGGTGACGATGTGGGTCGCCGAGGGCGCGATCGACGCCGAGCTCGCCGATCGGCTGCGCACATCGCTTGCGTCGCACCGCGAGCCCGAGCGGGCCAACAAGCTGATCTGGGTCCTCGTGTCGATCGGCGCTGTGCTCATCGGCGGCGGGCTATTGCTGTTCATCGCCAGCCAGTGGGATCAGAGTTCGCCTATGCGTCGACTGGTGCTGCTGCTCGGCATCTACCTGGTCGTCGTAGCGAGTGCCGCCCTGGCCGAACGCAGTCAGCTCGCGATCACCGCACGCGGGCTGTGGTTTCTGTCGTCGATCGCTGTGGGCGTCAACATCTTCCTCGCCGGGCAGATCTTCCATCTGCCGCTCAACTATTGGCACGGCACGTTGTTGTGGCTGATAGCGACGTTGGCGATGGGTTGGGCAGCGCCGTCGTCTGCGCAAGGCTGGCTTGCGGTTCCGCTCGGCATCCTCACGCTCGGTTGGATCTCGACACCGTCGTCGTTCGCTTTTGATCAAGGTGCGTTTCTGTTCGAGCCGGGTGGCATCAAGGCGCTGCTGCCGCTGATCGGGCTTGGGCTTGTTGCCGGTGGACTACTGCTCGATGAGACCAACTTCGAGTGGTTGACAAAGCCGCTTCACGGGTTCGGGGCGCTGCTGGTGGCGGTGCCGGTCACGGTGTCGACGTTCCATCCTGATGCCTTTGCTTGGGTCTTCCAGTTCGACCCTCGCCTGTTCCATTTCGTGGTCATCGCTGGTGTGATCGCCGTCATTGCAGTGGTGTGGAAGAGAGATCCCCGCTCGCCGCTGCTGGCGGCCTTTGTAGCGGTCACAGTGTTGTTGCTGGCCGTGCTTCCCCAGGTCGACGATGAGTACTTCGATTTCGACACCCGGGTGCAATCAGCGTCGTGGCTGGCCGAGAGCTTTGACACCTCACAAGCGCTGTTCGGTATCTACACGGCGGTGATCTTTGCGCTGGGCGTGGCGACCATCATGGCCGGCCAACACTTCGCCATCCGTGCGCTCGTCAATGTGGGCTTTGCCGTGGTGAGCGTGTTGTTGTTCGCCGTCTATGTCGGTCGCATTGCCGGCGAGTTACCCACGTCGCTCTCCGTGATCGTGGGTGGGTTGCTGCTCGTCGGCGGTGCCATCTTCCTCGAGCGCAAGCGACGCGAAGTCACCGCCGAAGTCGCGACGGGGCTGAGCTCATGACCCGCCGCCACGCCATCGCCATCGTTATTGCACTGGTGGCGATGTTTCTGTCGCTCGCTCAGCCGCTGTGGATTCGCACCACCGGCGATGAACTGGCGCTGGCCCTCGAGCCGGTCGACCCGTTGTCGCTGTTTCGTGGCAACTATGTCGATCTGCGTTATGACGTCGACGTCAACCTTTCTGACGGCACCGCCTGGAATGACGTGATCTATGTCGTGTTCGACGATGCCCGCCCGGCCAACGTGATACGAACGTCGTCTGAGCGCCCGGACCTTGGCGATGGCGAGACCTGTCTGCGAGGCGAGACTCGCGGCCGAGGAAAGCCCGTCTTCCCCGAAATCGAGCAGTACTTCGTTACCTCGACCGAAGGCCGCCGCCTCGAACGCGATCTTGGCAACATGGTAGGCGTGTTGAAGACCACCAGCAGCTGCCGCGCCATCCTCATCACCATCGAACCCATCTGACAGCTCAACGGCGAGGTTCGGTCGCCTCACCAGCGCTGCCGCCAGCTTGCGTTCGGCATGGTGTTTGCCTGAGCGCCAGGTGTTGTCGAGCAAGGCATCGGCTTTATCGGCCAAGATGTTCGCATCGAAGGCATCGATGCTCTGGTGGTACGCAGTCGTCGACAGCACCCGAAACGGGTAAAACAAAACACGCACATCACGTCACTACTTGGAGACAACAATCATGCGATTCGGCATTTTCATGGCGCCATTCCACCCCATGGCGGGCCAAGACCCCATTGCTGCGGTGCAGCGCGATTTAGAAACCGTTCAACTGCTCGATCGGCTTGGTTATGACGAGGTGTAGGTCGACGAACATCACTCGGCCGGCACCGAGATAATTCCTGACCCGTTCATGTTCATTGCTTAGAGATTGCGCGAGTAGGCAGAGCGCGAAGCTCGGAAACCGCGCAACTCGTGGGCCTGCCAGAGGACTTGTCGACCTACTCGCTAGGCCCCTTATGCTGCGCCCCAAACCCGGCACATCAAGCTGGGTACAGGTGTGGTGTCGCTTCCGTACCACAACCCCTTGTGGGTGGCCGATCGTGCGTTCTTCGCCGACCGGACCTCGTATCGCTGGGCAACAGGGCATTGGCTTGTTGTCGATCGGTGCGACCTCGGTCGACGGCTTTGATGCGCTTGGGTACCACGGGAATTCGTCGAAGAGCGGGCTGCCCAGTTCGGCCAGACCTCTGATCGCAACCAGTGGCGTTTGGTCGGTCCAATGCACCTGGCAGAGACCCGCGAGCAGGCGATCGAAGACGTCAAGTTCGGACTCAACGACTGGTGTCACTACACGCAAAAGATCCTGGCTGCGCCACACTTCCGTGCCGCTGGTGAGACGTTCGAGGAACGGGTGGCGTGGGTCAACGAGACCGGCCTCGGCGTGATCGGCACGCCCGACGACGCCGTCGAGCAGATCGAGCGACTCGAGAAGCAGTCGAACGGCGGCTTCGGTAGTTATTTGATGATGGATCATGAGTGGGCGAACCCTCGTGCCCAGCAGCGCCACTACGAGTTGTTCGCCCACTATGTCAAGCCTCACTTCCAAGGCGTCGCCAAGGGCACCAAGCGGTCCGAGGATCGAGCCCTCGGCCAGCATGCCGAGCTCGGCGACCGTGTCGAGCGGGCAGTGCAGGCCGCAACCGAGGCCCACTTCGCAAGCACTGCTGAGGACTAGGCCCAACAGCAGGTCAGCTCAGGAAAGGCATGTGGCCGGTCGCAGCGTCGAGTTCGAATCGCTGCCAAGCGCCGTGACCAGCGAGCTCGCCGACGTGTCGTTGCTGAAGCTGCGGTCGATTTTCAGCACATCGACGGGCAAGCTCCGGAGATGCCGAGCGTCGTTTCGACGCACGTTGACCCGTCTCAGGCGGAGTCAGCTGCTGGCGCGGGCCAGGCGCGACAGTTCGGCTTGGATAATTGCCGACTGAGTGGGGGAGAGCGCCTTGTCGGGGTAGTCGACGTAGTACTGCTTGGCCACGCCACCGCCCACGGCGTAATGATCGCTCCTGGCCTCGTTGATCCAGCCAAGGATGGTCCAGCCGGCGGCGATGAGGCAGCGGATCGCAGCCAGGTCCTCGACCACGACGTCGTTCATGGTGGTGCCGAACGGGAAGTCGCCGTAGTTCATCGTGGTGATGGGCACGATGCGGATCTTGGTCTGGAGGTCGGCGAACTCGCTTGCTTCGAGCGTCTCCATAGCGGTCATGACCGATGCCTGGTTGGCACCACCGGTATGTGTATTCCATCCGCCATTGGCGTAGATCTGGCGAATGAGCTGCGTCTGACCGAGATTCGCCGAATAGGTGATGCCGACTCCGTGGGAACCGGCGTTGATCCGTGTCTTCGCTTCACTCAGGATCGCTCGTGCCTGATCGTCGGCCGTCTTGCCCTGAAAGGTCAGTTCAAAGGGGACGAACGATCCTTGTGGTACAGCCATTTCCGGACAATAGCGCCTTCGTCAGCGATGCCAGTTCGCGGTTTGACGGAACCTGTTCTATGTTGGGCGCAAGCGTCGCACACCGACCACGGCGCCGAAACGGAGAGCGTCATGAGCACGAACGACTCAAACCTCGTCATCCGGGGTGGCACGGTGATCGACGGTTCGGGAACTGTGGGCATCAGTGCCGATGTACTGATTGCCGACGGGAAGATCGTCGAGATCGGCCAAAACCTCGACGGTGACCGGGTGCTCGACGCAACCGGCTGTGTGGTTGCCCCCGGCTTCATCGATATCCATACCCACTACGACGCACAGATCTTCTGGGACCCCGCGTTGACACCATCGTGTTTCCACGGTGTCACGACCGTCGTCGGAGGAAATTGCGGTTTCTCTATCGCTCCCGTGCGCCCCGGCGACCGCGAATTGATGGCGAACACGATGGAGAAGGTCGAGGACATGAACCCGGCCACGTTGCTCGAAGGCGTGCCGTGGGACTTCGAGACCTTTCCCGAGTATCTCGACTCGGTCGAGCAGCACGGCAGCCTGCTGAACTTCAGCGCCTATGTCGGCCACACCGCGGTGCGGCTCTATGCGATGGGCGACGAGGCGGTTGGGCGTGCCGCGACCGAAGCCGAGATCGAGTCGATGGCCGCGATCGTGCGTCAGGCAATGGAAGCCGGCGCCGTTGGCTTCGCGACCAGCTTTGCAATCACACATATAGGCGCGGACGGCAGCCCGATCCCGAGTCGGTGGGCCGACCGCGCAGAGATCGAAGCGCTCTTCACGGCGGTCGCCGACACCGGGCGGGGCGTCATTGGTGTAAACGGCGGCGACAACCTGTCGCTGCGCGACAACTACTCGCTGCAGAAGCAGATCGGCATTCCGTTCACCTACACCGCAATATTGACCAACCCCAAAGGTGGTCACCTCAAGGCGCTCGAAATCAATCGTCAAGGGTGGGAAGACGGTGCCGAGGTGTGGCCCCAAGTCACCTGCCGACCGCTCAGCTTCTCGATGACTATGGTCGAGCCGTTCACGTTGAACACGAACCCGGTGTTCGCCGAGCTTGCGGCTGGCACGCTCGAAGGTCGTCGGGCCGCGTACGCCGACCCCACATGGCGAGACCGCGTGCGTGAAGCATGGAAGGCCCCGCGCATGCTGGTGCCGCGGTGGGAGACGATGGAAGTCATGATGTCGGTGGCGAACGCCGACCTGGTTGGCGCCAGGATCACCGACCTCGCCGACTCCACGAACGCTGATCCCTTCGACACGCTGATGGAACTGGCGCTCGCCGAAGATGACCTGCTGCTTCGTATCAAGGTAGTGGTTGCCAACGACGACGTCGACGGAATCATGACACTGCTGCAAGACGAACGAACCACACTCGGACTGTCTGATGCAGGTGCCCATGTCGGACAGCTCTGTGACGCTCCCCAAGCGACTGACTTGCTCGGCAACTGGGTACGCGGCCGCAACGTGATGCCGATCGAAACAGCCATTCGCAAACTGAGCGGCCAACAGGCCGACCTGTTCGGCTTCGTCGACCGTGGCTACGTGCGGCCTGGGTACTGGGCCGATATCACGGTCTTCGACCCCGAGACGATCGACCCCGGCCCGGTGCGACGTGTGCGCGACTTTCCCGCAAATGCCGAGCGTCTGACCGCCGACGCTCCCACGGGCATTCGCCATGTACTGGTCAATGGGCAGCCGATTCAGGTCGACGGCGAAGTTGTTGCCGAAGCGGTCGCTTCTCGTCCTGGCCACGTGTTGCGCTCAACCCCACGCGTCGCGGTAGCTGGCTGACGAAGGCACTTCGACGCCGCTCGCTGCGTTCTCGAAACCGCCATTCCGAGCCGAGGAGTGACGGTTCCTGCGGCCTTGCGAGCAACGCCGCTGCGCGCGCTCAAACCACCCATCGATAGCGGCCGCAGCACTAGCCGACGAGTAGAGCCTGCTGATCGTTTCGAGGACTGCATTTTGCGCGTCATGAGTTCACGGTCGTGTTACGAACGGGCCGAACGAGGCAATGCTCAGGGCGTGGCGTTGGTCGGATGCAAGACACCGCAGACATGTCACAGATCGACATTGTGCATCTGGAACGTACGATCGAGTTGGCCGACGAAGCGGTGACAGAAGGGAACCATCCGTTCGCCTCCCTTCTGGTCGCCGCTGATGGAACCGTTCTGGCCGAGGGCAAGAACAATTTCCAGGAAGATCGCGGGCCTGGCCATGCCGAAACGAACCTGGCCCGCCGCGCTGCCAGGGAATTCCCGGTCGATGTGCTGCGTCATGCAACGCTGTACACCTCGGTCGAGCCGTGTTGTATGTGCGTCGGTTCGATTTACTGGGCCGAAATCGGCACCGTTGTTTTCGGCATGACCGAGAAACGGCTCGCGGAGATGACCGGTGATGATCCCGAGAATCCAACGCAAGATCTCGACTGTCGCACCGTGTTCGCTGCCGGCCGCAATGCCGTCATCGTCCGTGGACCTTTTGACGAGCTGGAACCACGCATCGTCGAGCAGCACCTCGCGTACTGGAAAAGCGCTGCTCACTGAGGTCTGCACCCGAGCGATACTCCACAAAGCCGCTGCACCAGCTGGGCACGGTCTAGTCGCCGGATGCTCCGGTCACTTCCAGGTAGC
Source organism: Acidimicrobiales bacterium (assembly GCA_041688925.1). Taxonomy (GTDB): domain Bacteria; phylum Actinomycetota; class Acidimicrobiia; order Acidimicrobiales; family UBA10347; genus UBA10347. The sequence goes on from JBDNHG010000371.1 coordinate 14,148, forward strand.
GTTCGTAATCGGGACCGCAGGGGTCGCTGATCAGTCGGTACCCCGGCCAGTTCAACATGACTCCGGCGTCCCATGTTTCGCCGTCGTCGAGGTCGATGTGGGCGTAGTTCGTTCCGCCGCCGAGGAGCGCCCAGATCGGCGCGACGCCGGTGCCTGGCCAGCCGGGGACGGGCTGGGCCGACTCGTACGCGGGCACATCGAACCGGTTGATGTCATAGTCGATGGCGATGGTCATCACGTCGGGTTCGGTGCCGGCGTCGTCCTCGATATGGATTTGCGAGACACGGCCGGCGTCGTCGCTGTCGATCTCGAGCGACAATGGGCCGTCTACCTCGAGGCTGGCGCGGGCGAGGGCGGCGAAGAGGTGCTGACCATGAATGCCGAGCGTCCTGACCTGTTCTGCCGTCAAAACAGCGCGACCGCCGTCGACGGCGTTGACGCCCAGCGCATCGAGCAGCGATGCCGTGTCAGCATTTGCGGGGAGGATGTCGGGCAGGCCGGGTTCGCCTACCTGCTCGCCCAGGTACCACGTGTCGGGATCGGGCTTGCCATCGTCAGTCCAGCCGAGCTGCGAGCGATCGAAGCCGAGCGTGAGCTGCGCATCGTCGACATAGGCGACGAACACCGATGAGCCGGGCTGATCGCCACGCGAACTATTGGAGAGGGCCGAGTCGTCGAATTCGAGTAGACAACGTGTCGCTCGCGATCTACTTCGACGGTCATGAACTCGTCGAGCCGGGTACGTGGCTGCCCCGCTTCCAAGGCAAAAAGCACCGCGATGGTCCAGCGGTATCGCACCACCGATTGCTCGGTCGGCTCGGCTGCGGCGAGCGGGGAAGCTTCGGGAGTCGCGGCATCGGGCTGGTCGGCGTCGTCGGCGACGACCTCAGTCTCGCTTGGCGTAGGCCCGTCGACAGGGGAGGAGTCGGTGGGTTGCGGCTCGGCCATTTGCGAGACAGTCGTCGATGAAACGCACGCAGCGCACGTGAGAAGAATTGCTAAAAGGGCGACCGAAAGTCGACAAGTTCGCACGTAGCTACTGTCGGCGGCGGCCGAAGCGATGTGAGTGCTGGGCGCCAGGTGCAGAGGGCCATGTTGCATAGTCGGCGAAGCCTCGGATTGGTTGGTGTGTCGGTCGTGATGTCAGGGGGCATGCTTGGTGGGTGGAAACGATGGTTGTCGGCATAGACGGTTCGGATGGTTCGGACGAGGCGCTGCGGTGGGCGCTTGATCATGCACGCAACGATGACCTGATTCGTGCCGTGTACGTGTGGCAGATCTATCGGGGCGCAACGCCTGAAGTCGTCCCATCAGCGGAGCTTGCAGAGATCCGACCTGAGGCCGACCATGTGGTCGCCGACGCTGTCAAAAAGGCGCTCGAGGGTCGTGCAGGTCCGGCGCCCCAAATCGAGCAGGTTTCCTATTACGGGCATCCGGGACGCTGGTTGGCAAAGCTGTCTGCCGAATCGGACCTGATCGTGGTGGGTAGCCGTGGACATGGTGGCTTTGTCGGGCTACTGCTCGGCTCGGTCAGCACCTATGTGGTGCATCACGCCAAGTGCCCGGTTGTCGTCGTGCCTGGCAACCCGACGGATAGGTAACTCACCCACCGCCGGCTTCAGTGCTTCCTCCGCCCGGCTTCAGTGCTTCCTCCGCGCGTCTGCCTCCATGGCAGCGAGGCGGGTGTAGTAGTCGGGGATCTCGTTCAAATGTGCGAGCGCGATCTTCCCGGTGGTCACGAGATCATCGTTGGTGATGTTGGTGTCAGGATCGCCTTTGCCGTGCTGTAGCTCGACCAGCATGCCTTTGTGGAACTGGGCAAGGTCGAATTCGACAGCAGCAAAGTCGACCCGCAGAATCTCCGCAACCTGCGCGGCCTCGGCGTCTGTGACATTGGTTCTGGGGACCATGGCATCCTCTGCTGGCAGCGCTGGGGGTCGCACTCGGTTGTTGCGGCGGTCGGTTACAGCGTAGGCAGCGACCCCGCAGACGGTCACAGCAGCGCCGAGCAGGATCGCTGTTGGCTCGAGCGACGGGACGAGCACGCCGATCGTGATCAAGGCA
>JBDNHG010000372.1:0-7838 GCA_041688925.1 Acidimicrobiales bacterium
ATGCTCCGGCACCGGCCAGGATCACATTGGTCATCGAGCAGCTCCTTGTCTGGGATGTGTCGCGATGTGTTGCGATGTTCCGAGAGTACCGAACTGCGAGCCTCCGCCCCGACCCGCAGCGGGTTCGGCTGTTGCAAGCGCCGGCGAGCGGTTCGCGTATGACGTTGCGGCCCGAGCCATATCTCGCGTGGTGGAACGACGCGACCTTCGCCAAGCTCGATCACGTCCGGCAGGTGGCCGCTGACCATTCGGTGTCGATGGCTGGCCTGGCCTTGGCGTGGCTTCGCCATCATCCCGACGTGACCGCCCCGATCGGAGGGCCTAGGCGTCCTGCTCACTTCGAGCCGCTGAGCGGGGCGGTGGCGCTCGACCTCTCCCCCGAGACGCATCAACAGCTCACCGAACTCTTCGGTGGCGTTGCAGCATGACCATGGCGTCGCCGATCATCTCGCTCGAAGCCATTCGGGCTGCCCAAGAACAGCTTGCCGGCCAGGTCGTGCGCACGCCTCTTGTGCGTTTGAACGTCGACGATGCGCCCGCTGAGATCTATCTGAAGCTCGAGAATCTGCAACCCATTGGATCGTTCAAGATCCGCGCCGCAACCAATGCGTTTGCGGCGGCGTCTGCCGATCAGTTGGCCAACGGCGTGTACACCGCAAGCGCCGGCAACATGGCCCAGGGTGTGGCAGGGAAGGCCCGAGAACTCGACCTTCCCTGCACCGTGATCGTCCCTGATCATGCTCCTCAAGCCAAGCTCGATGCCATCGATCGGCTCGGCGCCGAGATCATCAAGGTGACGTTCGACGACTGGTGGCAGATCATTCTAGACCACAACTATCCAGGCGAAGATGGCTTGTTCGTGCACCCGGTGAGCGATCCCGCCGTGATGGCCGGCAACTGCACGATCGGCCTCGAAATCGTCGAGGACCTTCCCGATGTCGATGCCGTAATCACGCCGTATGGCGGTGGCGGGCTCAGCTGCGGTGTCGCATCAGCCATACGCCATCTGCGTCCCGCGGCCAAATGTTTCGCGGCCGAGGTCGAAACCGCCGCGCCGCTCGCGGCTGCACTTGCCGCCGGTGAACCGACCGCTATCGAGTACGAACCAAGCTTCGTCGACGGCATCGGCAGCGGCAGCGTGCTCGACGAAATGTGGCCACTCGTCACCAACCTGATCACCGACAGCCTGGTCGTGTCACTCGCCGAGATCGAGTCAGCCATCCACCTCATCCTCGAACGCAACCGGGTACTGGCCGAGGGCGCTGGCGCATCTGGCGTCGCAGCGGCCCTGGCCGACAAGGCCGGTTCAGACAAGGTCGTGTGCGTCGTCCCGGGCGGCAACCTCAACCTCTCAAAACTCGCAGAGACCATCACGAGCTGATGGTGACGACCAGCTGGACATCTTAGTACAGCGGATCTCGCCAAACGCGAAGCGGCGCCTAGAGTGAAATCCAGACCGGTGTCGTATTGCGTGTGTATGGTCAGATCGTGCCTAGGCCACGCCATACCGACAAGGACATCGAGTCGTTTCTTCGAGAGCTCGAGAAGTCCGGCTGGCGGGTCGAGAAGGGAAACCGCTACTTCCGGATCTTCTGTCCCTGCCTCGAACGCACGCATCAACGAAGCATTGCTCTGACCCCGAGCAACCCGCAGTATTTGCGCAATGCCCGGGCATGGGTGAATCGCACGATCGGTCAGCACGATTCATAGGGGCTAGCCTTACGTGATGAGCAAGACGACTGAGTACACCGTCCGAGGGACGATCAAGCTCGAGCCAACATGGCCGGTCGAAGACATCGCTCTCGCACTGATGGATTGCGCGCACGCTGACGATGTCGAACACGATTTCGCAGTCAGCATGGACCTAGACCAAGCGGAGATCGAGATCGAGTGCATCATCGCCGGTCAGGATTCCGCCGATGCCCTGACCAACGCGAGCATCGCAATCCAGAGCGTCTGCGCTTGCGCCGAGCTTCCGATCAAGTTCGTCAACGACGAGAAGCCATGCCCGTCTATCTGGCACGTTGAACCTTCCGAGCCAACTGTGCTTGCCCTCGCGTAGAGCCTGAGTTCGCCGACATAGCTGCACGGGCGGCGTTGCTGTAGCCACCTCACGACTGTCTTGGTCAGTGCGCGCCACACTCACCGGGCGGCGTCTTATCGGACGGTGTCGCCGGTGGGTGTGGTGATGGTGATTGTTCCGTCGGGTTGGCGGGTGACGGTGTAGCCGCGTTCTTTGAGCCAGTTGTGTCTTGGGCAGGCGGGCAGGCCATTGAGTTGGTCGCTGGGCCCGCCCCGGGCCGCGGGTCTCAAGTGATCTATGTGACAGCGGCTGGTTGGTACACAGCAGCCGGGCCAGTAGCACTCGGTTGTCGCGAGCACTACGCCGTGGCGGGCCAGGCCGGTGAAGAACCGGGCGTCAGAGCTCATGTTGATCGTGACCCCGGCGGCGTCTTGTACGACCCGTCTGAGGCTTGAGACGAGGCTGTCGGCGAAGGCGGCGACGGCGTCGATGCGGTTGCCGTCGATGTCGCAGATGTTGTAGGTGTCAGGATCCAACATGCGGGCGGGAGCGTTGATCCAACGCCGCAACAGTTCTTCGTAGGTTTCCGCGTTCCAAATAATGTTGTGCACTCGTTTGACCGCCACCGAAGGGTTATCGCTGTTGGCGGCGTCTTCGGCCATTTGACACAGAGCGTCGGCGCAGCGTTGCTCGTGGCTGCGAGCCAGCACATCAACACAGGTGTCTTTGCCGTGAATTTCCTCGGCTTGGGTCCAGTCGAAGTTGAATTGGGCTTTCACATACGCATGGAAGATCTCGTTGAAGCGTGAGCCTTGCATGGACCCGAGTTCGGCTTCGAGTCGCCATACCTTGGCGAAATAGTCTTGCGCCAACCATGCTTTGCGGCGCTCAAAGGACGGATCAGGCCCGGGTGTCGGACCGTCGTGATCGTGGGTCTCGAGCCAGTGGGCGATCTTCTTGATCAACCGCTTCACGCCGTACCGTTTGGCTTGTTTGAGGAACCATTTCTGATCGAGCAGGAACCGGTCGCGAGTGCGAGGGTTCGCGAACGCCTTGGCCAACAGCGCGGCTTTGTCAACTGACAGTTTGACCCGACGCCACGTCTGGTCAATCTGCTCGGCTTCGGCAATCATGCGCCGGATCTGGTCGAGGCGAAACGCCTCAGCGGGCGCCACCTCGGCAATGTGGGCGTACATCACCCGAGCAGACGCATGACCGTGGTCATAAAACGACCGAGACGACTCAATCGCAGCGATCACATCAACCGCCGCAATAGCAGCCAACCGACGAGCACGTTCAACCGCTTCAATACTTTCGATGGCCTGCTTCGACGAACCAACAGACGGGACGCCACAAGCCACAGCCTCGGTGAGCGAGGTGCTCGCTTTTTGGAGATATGGCACGGCAGCAGACATCGAATTCAACTTTGGGAAGCTCAGATTTTGAATTTGAACATTTCCCAGAAGTATCGATTCTGGAGACCGCGGATTAAAGCCGGTGCTGTCACGCGGTGACCTCAAGCAACCCGGATTACCTCCGAAGACAACAACCTAACACGAGCAAATGTTCGATGCAATTCAACCGCGCGATTTGGTCGAGCATTCTTTGGTTGGCCGGCGCTATTGCGGCTGATTCACCAAGTTCTCAGGCAGCTTTGCGATGATGTTGACCGACTTCGTCCACTGCCGACGCTTCAACCCTTTCGGGCACATCGCCCACACCGCGGCCGCCGGGCCGTCATAGACGATCGATCCGCTTCCGTCGATGGGATCGAGCTGCACCACCACAAGGCGCTCGGCATCGACAGCGTCCTTGCCGCTCAGAGCGATCGAACTTCTCGTGGTCGCCTTGATCTGCCCTCCGCATCGTGAGCATCGATTGACTTCACGCTTGGCGAAGTGAGGATCAGATCGAGCTCATCGCGGGCAAACACCTCGCCAAGGCCTCCCACAAAGTGGCCATCGGGGCTGATGGGTCGGCCGAGTTGCTCACTCAGCCGAGCGCAGGCCGCAAAGACCGATGCGATCAGTGCAGACGGGTCAGCGATGCTGCCCTCGCTTTCGAATTCACTCATGGGTGCCTTTCAGGCCTTCGAGGGTGCCGAACAACCGGTCGGTGTCGTCGGTGTTGGGGAAGAGCGCCTCGGGCCCACTGGGTGCCAGGCCCATGTACGGCTGGTCGTACAGGCGGCTGGCTTCGACCGTGCCCCGCAGTGTGAGTTCGTCGATCAGCATCTGCACGAAGCGGATCTGGGGAGACGAGTAGCGCTTGTCGTCGAGGAAGTCAGCGAAGATGGCTTGGCACGCAGCGCGGTCGAGTCCGATGAGCGAGCGCACGAACATGGCCAGCGAACCAGCCCGCTCGGAGGCCTCGGCAAAGCTGTCGTCGTCGCCGATTCCGCCGGCAACGAGCAGGCGTTGCAGCTCGGCTTCGTCGTCGGCGGTGAGGGGTTCGCCGGAACGGACCTTGGCGACTGCCGCATCGCCGAGATGTTCAGCGAGCCATGCCTCGGTCCGCTTCTTGAACTCGGCGAATGGTGTGGCCGGTACGAAGTCGACCGAAAGAGCGTCGCCCATCTCGTCCTCGATATCGGTGGTCACCACCGCACGCGAGCGCCGGGGAACGAGTTGCACAAGGCCGCGCAGCTTGCGGCGCATTTGTTCGAGCATTTGGTGGGTGACGTTGGTCCACCATTCGTCGGTCTGCACATCGATGATCAGCGACATCTGTTCAGAAATGGCAGGGATGGCGCCTTGGCCTTCGAGGATGCCGCAGATGGCCATGATGCGGTTGCGGAATGGCTCCCACGGTTCGTGGTTCAAGATGCCGAGCTGGGTGTTCAGCACCATCAGGTCGAACCGTTTGGCGTCTTCGTGTTCGGGGTCCATCTGGTCGGGCAACCCAGCCACATCGGCCATCAGCTCAGCCTTGTCCTCGGCCACGCCGTCGACATCGGCCCACGCTTCGGCCGCTGAGTACTTCTCGACCAGCCACAGGCGGCGACGCACTTGGAAGTTGCCGTGATGCATCGACGCAATCGTGTCTCGCAGCAACTCGGCCAACTCGCCCCGATCGTCGACGTGTACGCCGTCGCGGTCCATCGCCGCGATCATCTCGACTCGGGTCGAGAACAGCCGCTCGCTGAGCGAACGCTGCGACGCACCGTCGGTGGCGGGAGCGTCGATAGAGAAGTACTCGAGGTTGCCGCAATAGTCGAAGACCAGGAACTCTGACTTGTCGTCGCCTGGCGCAAACAGGTCGGGGCACAGACGGGTGCCGCGGCCGATCATTTGCCAGAACTTCGACTTCGATCGCACCGGCTTGAAGATCAGCAGGTTGACGATCTCGGGCACGTCGATGCCGGTGTCGAGCATGTCGACCGAGATGGCGATGTGCGGGGTTGCGTCCTTCTTCTTGAAGTTCTCGATCGCCGACTGGGCGTCATAGGCCTTGTAGGTGATGACCTGAGCGAAACGCCCCGAGTCGAGGCTGGGGTATTGGGCGCAGAACCGTTCGTAGATGAACTCGGCGTGGGCGTTGTTCTTGGCGAAGATGATCGTCTTGCCAAGTCGGTCACCACCCGCCACCTTGATGCCGTGGGTCATCAGATGGTCGAGCGCCCGATCGACGGTGTCCTCATTGAACAGAAACCGGTTCATCTCGTCGGCCTTGACATCGGGCGGCACATCGCCCCCGTCGTCGAGCAGGCCATCGCCGTCGTCGTCACCCCAGCCGGCTTCTTCGAGGTGTTCCTTGTCTTCGTCGCTCAGGTCGCTGTAGCGGATGCCCTCACGCACGAACTTGAGCGGCACCGACACGCCGCGAGCGGGAACCAGGAAGCCGTCGTCGATTGCCTGATCGAGGCTGTACGCATCGGTCGGGATGCCCTGCTCCAAGTCGAACAGCCCGTAGGTGTTGCGGTCGATCTCTTCTCGGGGCGTGGCGGTCAGGCCGACGAGCAGCGAGTCGAAGTGTTCGAAGATGCCCCGGTATTTGCGATACACCGACCGGTGGGCTTCGTCGATGACGACCAGATCGAAGTAGCCGACACCGAAGCGGTGGGTGCCGTCGGCTCGGCGTTCGTCGATCTTGCTGATCATCGTCTGATAGGTCGAGACGTAGACCCGCCCGTCGTCGTTGGGGCTCTCGAGCAGGTTGACCGGGTCGATGTTGGGGAGGTGTGACTTGTAGGCGCCGACGGCCTGTCTGACCAGCTCTTGGCGATCGGCCAAGAACAGCACCCGTTTGGCCCAGCCCGCTCGCAGCAGCAGGTCGGTCATGGCGATGACGGTGCGGGTCTTGCCCGAACCGGTCGCCATCACGAGCAAGCCCTTGCGCTGCTTCTGCTCGAACGCTTCGGCCATCGACCGGATCGCACGCTCTTGATACGGGCGCCCGGCGATCGCCTTGTTCACATCGAGCTCGCCGAGCGGCTGGCGCATGGTGCGACGCTCGATCAGCAGTTCGAGTTCGTCGGCGGTATAGAAGCCGAGCACCCGACGAGGCGGATACCCATCGGAGTGGTCGTCCCACAAGAAGTGCTCATACCCGTTGGTGAAGAAGACGACCGGACGGCGACCGAACTGGGCCTCCAACGCGTCGGCATACAACGTCGCCTGCTGGCGACCGGCCCGGGCATCGGCGGTCGTGCGTTTGGCCTCGACCACCGCCAGAGGACGACCATCGTCGCCCCACAACACATAGTCGACGAAACCGTTCGCCTTGCTCGACCCCTCGGGCATCGTGACCGGATACTCACGGTCACGTTTATCGGTCAGCGTCCAACCGGCCTCGGCCAGATACAGATCGATCAGATAGTCGCGAGTCTCGGCCTCGTCGAACACCTCGTCGGCAAACGGCTGCGCCTCAGCCGCCGCTTTCGCCGTAGCGACCTCGGCCATCGTTTCGGCGAGGCGGGCTTCGAGCTGCTCGACCGTGTTGGCGAGCTCATCGGCCCGCTGCCGGATGATGGCGTTCTGCTCGGCCTCGAGCGCAATCTGCCCTTCGAGCTCTTGGCGCTCCTTGAGCGACAGCGACACATCCTTGGACGGGCGAGGCAGCTCACGAGGCTTGAACTTCACGCCGTCGTCAGGCTTGGACTCACGTCCATAGGTATGCACGAGCCAGAACGACACCAGGAACAACGCCGAAACGATCTCGATCGACTCTTGCTTCGACGGCGACTTCGACTCGTGCACCGCCCGGTTGCCCGCCAGCTGAATCTTGCGAGCCTTGTCGAAGATCGACCCACCCCGCAACTGCCGGAAGGCAGGCACGTGCAGCAAGGCGTTCAGCTTGTCTTCATCGGGATGAGGCAGCGCCCGATCGAAGCGGAACATCCACTTGACCATCGACTCCAACGCCTTGCGGGCATAAATCATCGACGCCGCCGGATCCTGCAACGCATACTCCTCGGCCCGCTTCGCCGACTCGAACTGCTCAGCAAACTCCGCCTCGAGGAAATCAAACTGCGACATCACAGGCCTCCGCGCGGTTGAACCGCCAAGCTCATTCGCAGTCGTCGCATCATCAAATACGGGTTGATGCACTCGACTCCCAGATTCGCTGCGGCGGTCGGGATCTTGGTGCGAGCCTGCGACATCGGCCCCGGCCTTTCGTGGGTGACGATCGTGTGGCCGCCCGACAGAGCATGAGCGACCAGCGCTGAGTCAGCGTTTGCCGTGAAGTCGATCTTCGCTGCCGCCGTGTATTGCTGCTCGAGTTGCGCCCACGAGGTGACACGCTGAATGCTGCCCACGACCGCAGCGTCGAGCCGCAGAAAGAGCGCCCGTCGTGAGCGAACCCATTCGCCGAG
>JBDNHG010000373.1:0-3566 GCA_041688925.1 Acidimicrobiales bacterium
CCCCGTCGGCGACCGCATCACGTGCGGCGAGCTCGTCGAGTGGCAGCTGCCCGCCGGCGAACCACTCGGCCCTGATACGACCGGCCATCACATCGGCGTCGGTGATCGTCGGCGCCGTGCCACCGCGTGCGTAGCAGGCGGGGCCGGGTTCACTTCCGGCAGATTCGGGCCCGACGGCGATGCGACCCATCTGATCGACCGAGACGATCGATCCTCCGCCGGCGCCGATCTCGACCAGGTCGATCACCGGGATGCGCAACGGAAGGCCGCTTCCCTTCAGGAACCGGTAGACGCGGGCGACCTCGAACTCTCGTGACGTGGCCGGCTCGCCATTGGTGAGCAGGCACAGCTTGGCGGTCGTGCCACCCATGTCGAAGGAAAGCAACTCGTCGACACCGTGCTCGGCTGCGATACGGGCGGCCAGCAGCGCACCCCCGGCTGGGCCACTCTCGACCAACCCGATTGGCGAACGAACCGCGGTGTCGAGCGTGCACAGTCCGCCGTTCGACAACATGAGCATGAGCGGTGCAGCGATGCCCAGCTTCTCGAGTTGATCGGCGAGGTCGGTGAGGTAGGTCGCCATCAGTGGCTGCACGAATGCGTTCGCGCACGCGGTCGAGATGCGTTCGTATTCACGGATCTCGGGGCAGACCTCGGACGAGAGGGTCACCGACAGGTGCGGCAACGCCTCGAGAAGGATCGAGCGGACCTCGATCTCGTGCCGGGGATCGACGTAGCTGTGCAGGAAGCCGATCGCGACGCTTTCGATCTCGTGCTCGACGAGTGTGGGGATCAGCGCCCGAACCGCCGCGGCGTCGAGGGGAATCAGCACATCGCCATCGGCGCTGAGCCGCTCGGGAACCCCGAGCCGCAGGTAGCGAGGCACCAGCGGATCGGGTCGTTCCATGAAGATGTCGTACTGCTCGAATCGGTTCTCGTGCGCCATGGCGACCGAGTCGCGAAAACCTTCGGTGCACAGCAGTGCCGTTCGTGCCCCACGGCGCTCGATGAGGGCATTGGTCGCCAGGGTGGTGCCGTGCACCACGACCTCGATGTCGCCGGCGTCGATTCCCGCTCGAGCGAGAACCGTCTGGACGCCTTCGAGAACAGCGTCGGCCGGGGCCTGCGACGTGGTGAGCACCTTGGCCGTGTACTGGGCGGTGTACTGGGGGGTCGGCCCGACGGGCGAGTCGACTTCGAGCACTACATCGGTGAAGGTGCCACCAATGTCGGCAGCTAGGCGTGCGGTCACCCGACCGACGCTACCGCATATCGGATGCCAGCCGAACAGCCGCCACGCCGACCGCCTGTCGATCCCATCGTCGACCGCAGTCAGTCCCCCGGCGGAGGCCACACCGGCTCAGTCGGCAGGTGCTGGCTCTGATGGCGGGCGAAGAACTCCTCGGGGCGCGGAGCCGCCTTGAACCAGTAGCCATGCCTCGCGCCCGGCGCCCAGACCGTGCAAAGTGTGTCCATCAGGGCGAGTTTGATCGTTCGCTGCGGATGATCGATCGCGAGTTTGAAAGCGATGATCCCGCCCCAATCGTGGCCGACCACCGCGGCCCGTTCGACGTCGAGCGCGTCGAGTACATCCAACATGTCCGCGGCCAGCATGGCGCGGTCATACGTGCCCTCGGGCTTGTCGGACTCACCGAAACCTCGCGTGTCAGGCACGATCAGTCGATAGCGGTCACGCAACGCAGGAATTGCCTTGCGCCACTCGTACCAGGTCTCGGGAAACCCGTGGATCAACAAGACCGGCTCGCCATCGGGCGGTCCCGCGGTCACCACATGAATTCGAATGCCATTCGACTCGACGAACTGATGCTCCACTGCGCTACCCCCGGGCCAACGATCTTAGAGATTGCGCGAGTAGGCAGAGCGCTAAGCTCGAAAGGCGCGCAACTCGTGGGCCTGCCAGAAGACCTGTCGACCTACTCGCTAGGCCCCTTAGCCGTGCACGGACGTCCGGGTATGACCGATGCGGCCCCGCTTCCCGACCTCTCGACGGATCTCGGGCGACCATCGACATGCCCGGCGACCGATTGGGTGAGCGGGTGTGTGCCGTGATCACACCGAGGGTGTACCTCCGGGCCGGACGGCGAAATGAACCCGCCGGTCGTCCACGTAATAGCGTCGGCAGGGACACGGGGGGAACAACCATGCCGGCACTCGACGGACTCCGCATTCTCGACATGACGCAATACGAAGCCGGACCGTCGGCAACGCAGGCGCTGGCATGGTTCGGCGCCGATGTCGTGAAGGTCGAACCGCCCGGAGCCGGGGACCCGGCTCGCGGCATCGACAACGTGCCGCGCGACTACTTCATGTACTGGAACTGCAACAAGCGCAGCATCGTGATCGACCTGACCGTTGCCGAGGGCCGTGACCTGTTGCTGCGCCTGGCCCCACAATTCGACGTCTTCGTCGAGAACTACGGCCCGGGCGTGGTCGAGAAGCTCGACATCGACTACGACGCGCTGAAGCAGGCCAACCCAGGCATCATCTACGCCTCGGTGAAAGGGTTCGGTCTGACCGGACCGTATGCGGACCGCAAGTGCTTCGACGGCGTTGCTCAAGCCGCAGCCGGGGCGCTGTCGACCACCGGTTACGCCGACGGCGAGCCCCTTCTTCCCGGCCCGACGACGGGCGACTCGGGGACCGGCGTGCAGCTGGCGCTCGCGATCTTGGCCGCCTACGTCCAGAAGCTGCGCACCGGCGAGGGTCAGCGCATCGAAGTATCGATGCAAGAGGCCATGACCTACTACATGCGCACTCGCGTCTCTATGACCGCCGGCTGGGGCGAGAACGCGGCGCCCCGGAATGGCAATGGCACCTACGCGCTCGTGAGCGTCTACCCGACCGCCGGCGGCGGTCCCAACGATTTCGTCATGATCATGGCCGTGACGCCGAAGATGTTCGGCGAGCTCTGCCGCGCCATGGACAGACGCGACCTGGTCGACGACCCGCGGTTTGCGACGATGCACGCTCGCGTCGATAACTCGGCAGAGCTCAAGGAAGAGATCGCGGCGTGGACCACGCAGCACACAAAGTTCGAGGTCGCAGAGATCCTCGCTCGCGCCGGTGTGCCCGGCGGACCAGTGCTCGACACCGCTGAATTGATGCGCGACCCTCACCTGGTGGCCCGCGACTTCATCAAGACGATCCAGCATCCCGAGCTCGGCCCGGTGCCGATGCTCGGTTGGGCACCGAGGTTGTCGGCCAGCGAGGTCGACCTGCAGGCTGCGCCGCTACTCGGTGAGCACACCGACCAGGTGCTCAGCGCCGAGCTCGGCCTCGATACGAAAGCGATTGCCGCGCTGCGCGACTGCGGCGTCTTCGGCGCTCACTGACAACCATGATCACCGAGCGCTCGAGTGCGCGGTGAAGATCCCGCACCAAACCCTCGACGACAAGGACCGAATACTGATGACCGATCTCTCCGGAGCCACAATCCTGGCGCGCAATCTCAAACAGCAGGGCGTCGACTACGTCTTCGGCATCGTCGGCTTCCCGGTCGTGTCGGTCGCCGTCGAGATGCAGAAAGCGGGCATCACCTTCATCGG
>JBDNHG010000374.1:0-4915 GCA_041688925.1 Acidimicrobiales bacterium
AGGCGGGCGTGACCGTTCGGCCGTTCGGCTGATGCGGGCTACACCAGAACAGATACGGTTGCGCAAGTGAGCACGACCGACACTGCCAGCGAGAGCAAGCGCAAGCCGGCCAGCAAGAGCAATGGCCTGAACCCCGACGATCGCTTGCCGATCAAGATGTTGAACGACCGGATTCTGGTCAACATCGACCTGGGGGAAGGCGACCGCCGCACGAACGGCGGCATCCTCATTCCGGCCACGGCCCAGGTCGGCAAACGCCTCACCTGGGCGGCCGTCGAGGCAGTCGGTCCTAATGTGCGCTCGGTAGAACTCGGCGACCAGGTGCTGTTCAATCCCAATGATCGTTACGAAGTCGAAGTCGGCGGTACCGACTACATCATCCTGCGCGAGCGTGATATCCACGCTGTGGCGGCCGAGCGGCTCGAAGAGGGCAGCACCGGCCTCTACATCTAGGTCGATCTGATGACCTCAGGGCCGAGTCGCGAAGAATTTCGAAAGTGGGCCAAGACCTACACCGTGCTGCCCATCTGGCGCGAGTTGGTCGCCGATCTCACCACGCCGGTTGCTGCGTTTTCGCGCCTGGTTCGAGACGAGCCCGGTTTCATTCTCGAATCGGTTGAGAACGGCGAGCGGTGGAGCCGCTTCTCGTTCGTTGGGCGTCGGCCCCGAGCCACGCTTTCGAGTTCGGGTTCGACGGTCACCATCGACGGCGACCTGGGCATCGACATCCCTACTGATAGAGGCATGCTGGCCGCCGTAGAAGCATTGCTCGAAGCCTTTCGTTCACCGTCTGTCGAAGCGCTGCCGCCGATGCATGGCGGGCTGGTTGGTTATCTCGGTTACGACGTGGTTCGCGAGATCGAAAAACTTCCCGATGTACCCGACGACCAGCTGGGACTTGCCGACGCATCGCTGATGATCGTGGGTCAGATCGCCGCATTCGATCATTGGCGACAGCGGGTTGCCCTCATCGAAAATGTGATTGTCGATGACAGTATGAGCGACGAGGAACTCGATGCGATCTACGACGCTGCGCAGGTGCGACTCGACGAGTTCGCTGCCGACGGAGCCTCTGGCCTCGACGAACCACTGCTCACACCACCGAACAGCGATGACCCGCTTCCCGAAGTGCGCAGCACGATGTCGGGCGGCGACTATCAGCGAGCGGTGATGGCGGCGAAAGAACTGATCAAGGCCGGTGACATCTTCCAGGTCGTGCTTTCACAACGGTTTGACTTCGACCTCGATGCCGAACCATTTGACGTGTACCGCGTGCTTCGTCAGATCAACCCCAGCCCGTACATGTACTTCGTGCGTACACCTGAGGTGAGCCTGGCCGGCGCATCACCCGAGCCGCTCGTGCGAATCGAAGATGGCCGGGTGATAAGCCGACCGATCGCCGGAACCCGCCGCCGCGGTCGAACCGACGTCGAAGACCGCGCCCTGGGCGCTGAGCTGGCCGAAGACCCCAAAGAGCGGGCCGAACACGTCATGCTCGTCGACCTGGCACGCAACGACATTGGCCGGGTGATCGAGTATGGCTCGATGCAAATCGACGAGCTGATGGAACTCGAGCGCTATAGCCATGTAATGCATATGACCTCACAGGTATCTGGTGACCTGCGCGACGGGCTCGGACCCATCGACGTAATCCGAGCGACGCTGCCTGCAGGCACGGTTTCGGGGGCGCCCAAGGTGCGGGCGATGCAGATCATCGACGACATCGAGCCATCGAAACGTGGGCCTTACGCCGGCGTTGTCGGCTACATCGACTTCAATGGCAATCTCGACACGGCAATCGCCATCCGCACCATGATCATCACCAAAGACGGCGCGTCGGTCCAGGCCGGGGCAGGGGTGGTCTACGACAGCGATCCCGAACTCGAACACAACGAGTGTTTCCACAAAGCAACCGCTCTACTCGCAGCGGTACCCGCGGCCGAACGGCTCACCGCTGCGCGTCGCGGGCAACGAAAGGCCACACCATGACCATCGATGTGCGAACAACTCTGGGCGTCATTGCCGGCCGACGCCAGGCGGTCATCGCCGAAGGCCCCGATGCGCTCAAGTTCTTGCAGGGCCAACTCAGCCAAGATCTCGAAGCGCTCGCGCCCGGCGAAGAATCTTGGTCGCTGGTGCTGCATCCTCAAGGCAAGATCTCGGCGTGGTTTCGAATCGCCCGAATTACCCACGATCGTTTCGTGCTGGACCTCGATGCCGGATGGGCTGACGAAGTACTGACCCGCTTGAATCGTTTCAAGCTACGCACCAACATCGAGATCACGCTCGCTCCGTGGACGTCGTTCACGCTCGTTGGGCCCGGCGCTGACCAGGTGGCTATCGATGGTGTCGAACACGACATGATCGCGTCGTGGGCCGGCGTGCCAGTACGCGACGTGTTCGGCCCTGACCTCGACATAGCGTCTGTCGCGCTTCCCATCATCGACGAAGACATTTTCACGGCGCTGCGTATCGAGGCCGGTGTCCCCAAGATGGGCAGCGAGCTGAACGAGTCGACCATCCCCGCAGCCGCTGGCATCGTCGAGCAGAGCGTCAGCTTCACCAAAGGCTGTTTCACCGGCCAGGAACTCGTCGCCCGCATCGACAGCCGAGGCAACAATGTGCCAAAACGGTTGTTGTCGATCGTGCTTCAAGGCAACAGCCTTCCCGCCGCCGATGCAGAAGTCCGCACGTCAGACAGCGCCATCGGCACCGTCACATCCGCCGCCTTCTCGCCGCATCTCGGCGCAACGATCGCGCTGGCCTACATCAGCCGCGCCGGCGAGGTTGGCCAAGCCGTTTCGGTCACGGTCGGCGATGAGGTCATATCCGGCGAACTACGAGAGCTCCCACTCGTTCGAGGCTGATCGTGGCGGTCGACCACTACAACACACTCGGCGTGATGTCGACCGCGACCGCCGCCGACCTGCGCGCCGCGTATCTGAAACTTGCGCGTGCCAATCATCCTGACAAATTTGCCGGCAGTCAACGCGACGTAGCCGAAGCGAAAATGCAGCAGATCAACGAGGCCTGGAACGTGCTGGGAGTCGCCCACAAACGTCGCGAATACGACGTGAGACGCCCACAATCAGATGGCCCATACAATCGAGCGGAACGGCAGCGGTCGGCGCAGCGCGGGACCTCAAGGGGGCACGCGCACTTCAAGCCATTCGATGACGACCCGGTAACCCGGGCCGATGTCGATCTCGATCCAACTCCCATTGCAGGAAGCAAGGGCATTCCTCGGTGGGTCACGTTTCTGCCGGTGATCCTGTTTGCCGTTGGCGTGCTAACGCTCGGGTTTGGCACCATGGTCGACGCATCAAGCGTCCTTGCGCTCGGCGTGATCTGCTTGGCGCTTGGTGGTGTGTGTTTTCTGATGTTGCCCCTGATCGTCATGAGCCGAGCCGAGAGAGACCCCGACGTATGACCACTACCTACCTCGATAAGATTCTTGCGGCGCATCGCGCCGCCGCCGTCGACGACACGCGAGATCTCAGCGCAATGCGTGACCAGTGTTTGCAGATGCCGGCGACTCGAGACTTCGCCGGTGCGCTGGCTGCGCCAGGCCTGTCGGTGATCGCCGAGATCAAGCGTCGGTCGCCGTCGAAGGGCGATCTCGCCGTCGACCTCGACCCTGCCGAGGTCGAGCGCCAATACGAGACCGGAGGCGCCGCTTGCCTGTCTGTGCTCACCGATGTCGATCATTTCGGCGGGTCGCCGGCCGATCTGCGCGCCGCTCGTGCAGCGGTACAACTGCCGGTGTTGCGCAAGGACTTCACCATCTCGTTGCACGACGTGTACGACGCCCGGATCATGGGCGCCGACGCGGTGCTGCTCATAGCGGCGGCGCTCGACGACGATGAACTGGTCAGCTTTGCTTCAGCCGCCGACGCGGTTGGGCTCACGGCCCTCTTCGAGATTCATGACGAGGCTGAACTCGAGCGAGCGCTCGCCGCCAATGCTCGGGTCATCGGCGTCAACCAACGCGACCTCATCACCTTCGAGGGAGATCAAGAGCGGGCTGTTCGCATGGCGCCGCAGATTCCGCAAGGCCTCGTGCGGGTCGCCGAATCAGGCGTCCGCGGACCCGAGGATGCAGCGGTGCTGCACGCTGCAGGGTTCGACGCGGTGCTGGTGGGCGAATCGGTCGTTACGGCCGGCGAACGGGCGCAGGCAGTGCAAGCGCTGCGAGCCGCAGGCCGTTGACGGCGCCGCGGCCAGCCGCCCGCCGAGCTATTCGAGCGGTGAGATCGGTGTCGTCCGGCGTTCGACAGCCGCCAGCGTGATCGCCGCGATAAACACGGTGAGCCCGGCGATCCAGCCGAGCATACGAAGCGAACCGGCTTCGATCATGAGACCGCCGACAGCGGGCCCGATGACTCGCCCGAACGCCATCACCGCCTGTGCGTCTCCGGCGCGGTCACTCGGGTTCGCGGAACGTTGAGCCAGCAGGGTGAAGACACCGGGGACGCCAGCCCAGAAGCTGAATCCCCACAGGGCAACTGCGACACAGAACGCCGCCTGATTCTCGATATTTGTGATGACGATTGAGCCGATGCCCGTGCCGGCAAGCCAGAGACCGGCGAAGGGCCGCGCCCCGCGCCAACGAGCTGACGGAATGCCGAGAGCGGCATTGGCACTGAACGCCAGCGACGCCGTGAGGCGGACAGCCCGAGGCCGGTGCCGATGACGACGGCGAACACAAACACCGCCGACCCGGCGAGGGTCAGCAGCCAGAGGCACACCAGAATCACCAATGCGACGGGGACCGGCCGAGATCGTTTGTGGTCATCGCCGATGGATGCAACGGGCAGGTCAACGACCGCTCGCTCGCTCCGGATCGCCAACGGAGTGAGTGCGAGTAACGCCAACACGATGAAGACGGCTCCGTCGCCACCCCATTCGACCAAAA
>JBDNHG010000375.1:0-3283 GCA_041688925.1 Acidimicrobiales bacterium
ACGGGCGAACTTGGGAAGTAGCGCGGCAGAGATACCTCCGTTCTTGCGGTCACCGGTGTTCGACATGATCGAGCACATGCTCAGCACTCGATCGGGATGACCAATGGCCATCTCCTGCACGATCATGCCACCCATCGACGCCCCGACCACATGGGCTCGTTCGATACCAAGTGAGGTGAGCAGCGCAACACCATCAGCTGCCATGTCCTGCAACGTGTAGCCAACGTTCTTGACCTGTCGCCGCAGCACAAAGGAAACCAGCTGGCGAAAATAGCTAGGCGTCTCCCAAGTGGTTTGAGTCGACAGGCCGATGTCTCGATTGTCGAACCGAATGACTTGATAACCCCGATCGACGAACTGGTCGACAAACTCGTCACTCCAGTCGATGAGTTGGCCGCCAAGCCCCATCACGAACAGGATCGGCTGACCTTCACCTCGCACGTCGTATTCAATGGTGACTCCGTTGGCGGTCGCGCTGGACATGATTGGCTCCTCTGGCGTCGGGCGAGCACTCGACCTGGTTGATCTGGGTCGCCACTTCAGTCAACCTCGCCCGCCGTGAAAAGCGCGTGAAGTATCAACAGCGACAGCGACCAAAGGCGACGCTGAATCGACCCGAGACTCGGAAATCGGGCCATGCCGCCAACGGCGAATCGAACACCATCGTCGCTGCCGGGTCGGGAGGTTCTTCCCCTACAAATGCCGTTGCTCTTTCCAGCAGGTCCTTCTCCATCCTCAACACCCGCACTTCGGCGCGGAGCCGTTTCAGCTCGGCTTTCTCATCGCTGGTGAGCCCTTCACGGGCACCGCCATCGATCTCGGCCTGGGCGACCCACGACGCAATCGACTGACCTGTCGGCTCGAACTCTCGAGCCAGATCAGCCGGCGTTCGTCCTTCTTCGCGGACCAGACGGACCAGTTCGGCTTTGTACTCAGCCGGATAGGCCGGGCGTGTTCTTGGCATATTGACTCCTCGCCAGATCCATTCAAGGACCTGAGCGCTCAGGCGTCAACGAAACCGGGGTCGCTCCAATCCCTACTTTCCCAAGTCGACGAAACAGCCTAAACAAGCCATGCCAGCCATAGTGCAGACAACTATCCCGAACTATCCGTGCTAGGCGGCCACGATCCAACCAGGCATGACACCGACCTCCACAAGCAGGGACTGTCAGACGAATGGTGTAACGGGTCTGGCCGGTTATCGCTGCGCCGCCAGCAGTGCTTCGATGCGGTCGAGTTGGGCGCGGAGTTCGTCGATGCCGGGTTCGTCGTCTTCTTGGACGAAGAGTGCGGCGATGCTAGCGGTGAGCATCGACAGACCGGCGATGCCGACGATCATGAGCATCGCGACGGTCATGAAGAACGGTTGAAAGCCGGGTCGTGCGCCAATCCGGCGGCCTGCGGCGACGGCTCGTCCCATCCCCGAAGCCGCCGTGACCAGCCGCACGACCCGCACAACGCGCAACGGCCGCAACAGCGGAAACAAGATAATGACCAGATCGAGCTTGTGGTTGCGCCCCATCTGCACCCGCCGAGGCGCCAGATAAAAGCGCCACCCATATTCGACGACGAACGCCAGCCAAATTGCCCAGCCAAGCGCCTCAAACGCAGCCTTGGACTCGTCTGACATGTCGGCGAGCCACGGTCCGAGCACCACCGGGATGAACAACACACCGAGCACGAACATCGCCGGCTCTAGTGTCCGCTCGACGAGGTCATAGGAGCTGCCATCCGGCGTCCGTCGAAAGTACTTGCCGAAATCGCTTCTCACCATGGGACAAGTGTGGCCGTCGCTGCCAGGCGACGGCGAACACGAGCGTCGATCTGGCGCACGTTCGCGGGCTGCAAGCCGAACTCGGCCGCCACTGTGTGGGCCGGAGACGGGTCACCTAGCGACTTCTGCGTCTGATACTCCATATGCACCCGCTGATCTCGGTCGCTCGCAACTCGGCGCACATCGGCCAGCCAAGTCGCGACCTCGGCGTACTGCGCCGCCAACACGTCGTAGTTGACGTCGCCGACTATCGGCGCCGAAAACGTCTCCGCCCGAGCGTGGTGATCCGCCACGAACTCGACCCGTGGATGTCCAAGCCAGCGCACGACTTCGCCGCGGATCGCCCGGTTCGCCCACATCCATGGCGGCGCCCCTCCCGGCTGCCAGCGCGGTGCACGGTCATAAAGCACGAGCCCCGCCGACTGCACGAGGAAGTCGACCTCGGCCGGCTTGCGGCTCACATCGCTGCGCCCTACCGAACCCAAGATCGACCGCACTGTCGACGCCAGCTCGACCCGGAACTCCTCGATGAACTGGAACAACGCCTGCGAGTCCCCCTCGGCCATCTCTCGCATCAAGGTCCGCAGCCGCTCTCCCCCACCCTGCGCCTGATCCCGAGCAGCAGATGTCTGCAGCGCCCGTGACCCGTAACCCCGCACCCTGTTTGTCTGCACTCTGTTTGTCTGCGCCCCACGTGCCTGTACTGCAACCATTTGCACACCATGCGGGAAGCGTGTGACCATTCTGTGACCGGCGTGACGGCACGCGTCACGGCGGCGGAGTACAGATCGACGAGTGATGAACCTGCTTCCCCGATGGATGACGCGTCGCGTCGTGCTCACATTGCTGATCCTCGGCGTGCTCATGGTGGCGATGGCGATTTGGGCTTACGGCTCCGAGACGATCGGGTCGATCTGCTTCGATGGCTGGAAAAGTCCCTCGCTTGGCGGCGGCCGATGTTCGGGCCACGGCGGTGTAGCTGAGGACATGAAGGTTGACACCCTCCTGGGTCAGCAGCCCGTGTCGTGGATCGGTTGGACAAAATGGCCAGCGCTGCTCTTCGGTGCCGTTGGCGCTATCACCGGTCTGGTTGGCGTCGGTGCCTCGACCGCCCTGGCACTCGCCCCCAGCACCAAAACAGCGCGCCTCACCGCAAGCGATCCGACCGAGCCGCCTAGCGTCTTTGCCGGTGAGCACCTCGAGTTTGCGGTCAAGATCGCGCGCAGGCCCAAGGGCTACTCGGTCGAGGTCATGACGCCCACAGGCCAGAGCCGCCACACCCTGCACAACCAAGCCCTGCCCCAAGACCGGGGCGTCGCCCAGCTCGAAGCACTTGTCGCCACGGCCAGCCGCCGTCGCTTTGGCTCGCGGCAAGGCAAGGCCGTCGCATCGTTCGGAGCCGAGCTGTTCGAAGCGATCTTCGATGGCGCGATTGGGCAAGCCTTCCGAGACAGCATCAACTTCGCCCTCGACAACAACGCCACGCTGCGGGTCGTGCTGCAAGATCGG
>JBDNHG010000376.1:0-3726 GCA_041688925.1 Acidimicrobiales bacterium
CTGAGTCGGTTGCGGCCGTCTCGGTGATCGTCGTCGTTGTTGAACCGCTGCACGCTGCAGCGATCACCGAGATCAGCACGAACAGCGGTATCGCTGTTCGGCTGAGGTGCCGAGTAGTTGTCGTACGAGTGATCATCGTGTCTCCGAATCCGCCTGGCCCATTGTGCCTGAGCAGCAAATGCAGTGTCGATCCAACGCATTAATCGACCGTTAATGGCTCCGGCACGGCTGCGGTGTTCCACCCAACGCGATGGTCAGCTAGTGGCGACGGAGCCGACCGCTGCGAAGGTGGCTGGGGCCGAGACATCATCCGCGAATGCGAGCATCGCTATGTGCGCAGCGGCTGGTGGTGCTGGTAGTCGTCCTTCCGCACTTCTATGCTCGGCAAGGTCGATGACCGATACCGAGGAGTGGTGATGGCTGGTTCATTTGTGATGAGCAGTGAGGAACGCGAGGCGTTCTTGGCTGAGGTGCACGTGGGGATCATTGCGATCGCCGTCGCCGATCGGGCGCCGCTGGCCGTGCCGGTTTGGTACGCCTATGAGCCGGGTGGTGCTGTGCAGGTCCTGATGCAGAAGGACTCACGCAAGATGGTGGCGATCGACGCCGCCGGCCGCTTCAGCATGTGCGCTCAGACCGAGACCTCGCCGTACAAATACGTGACGGCCGAAGGCTCGGTGACCGATGTGCGTGCGTACGACATCGCTACCGACCTGCTTGCAATGGCGACCCGCTATCTCGGCGAACAAGGCGGACGGGCCTACATCGCCAGCGCCGGCACCGGCGGCAACGGTGTCATGGTGTCGATGACCCCCGAACACTGGCTATCGACCGACTACGGCAAACGCTGACCCTCTGAGAACTGTCGATGCGCCTGGGCCTGGACACCGGGACCCCCGCCCGCAGAGAGCTGTCGCTTCACGTGGTTACGCACTATGCGAGAGGAGCGCGGGCGCGTGCGACGAGGTGCGTCGCCGCAGCGCGCAGTGCGGTTGCACCGGGCGACTCGTCGAGACCACTCAGTGCGCCGGCAGCCTTGTCGGCCCAGCTGCGAGCGGCGTCGACAGCGTCGGCGATGCCGGGACTCGTGCGAACGATGATCAATGCCTGGTCGCGAGTTTCGGGCGTGAGACCGGCTTCGATGAGCGAGCGCAGTTGGTCGCCGTTTTCGCTGCGCAAGGCCCGAAGGACCGGCAGGGTGAAGTTGCCCTCGAGGATGTCATTGCCGGCGGGCTTGCCCAGCTGTTCGGACGTCGCTACAACGTCGAGAATGTCGTCGACGATCTGGAACGCCATGCCGTAGCTGTAGCCGAACTCGGCGAGTGCATCACACCGTGCCGCATCGAGCTTGCCGGTGATGCCGCCAATACGGCAGGCACAGGCAAGCAGTGAGGCGGTTTTGCCGCTGATGGCGGCGTAATAGTCTTCGGCGGTTCGATCGAAATTGTCGGTGTCTTGCAGCTCGCGAATCTGACCATCGGTCAACTCGGCGATCGTCTCGCCGAGCAAGCGGGCGACTGCGGTGCCGAGATCGGCGGCGATGATTGATGACTGAGCCAACAAGAAGTCGCCGGTCAAGATGGCGACGACGTTGCCCCATCGCTGGTTCGCGGCGGGGACGCCGCGCCGGGTCGTGGCTTCGTCCATTACGTCGTCGTGGTAGAGCGAACCGAGATGAACGAGTTCGACGGCGACGCCGCCCATGAGCACGGCAGCATCGGCGGGGCGTGCTGCGCTATGTCCTGTGGCGGCGGCGGCGATCGCAAAGCCGGGCCGGACGCGTTTGCCGCCGGCCTTGGCGAGATGGGCGGCTGCCTCGGCCAACATGTCGAGATCGGAACGAACCGAATCGGCAAGTAGCTCTTCGACGCGCACGAGATCGGCTTCGAGTGTGGGCAGGACACTGAGCGGGTTGCTCGCAGGCATGACCAAGACGATACGGCACAGAGGCGTGCAAGGGCGACCCGAACGGGCCGGGTGCATTGAACGCTGAACACACCAACTTTCGGGAATGCGAGGGGGTGTGGCACGGTTAGACCACACCGCAGCAATTCTCAACCAAGTTCCCAGGCGCTTTTAACCGTTTCCTCCCCTGACCCATCTCCTGTCCGAGGTCGTGGTTACACTCGCCTTACCTTTGACGAAAGGCACGAGCAAGCCTCATGTTCGAAAGATTTACCGACCGAGCCCGCAGAGTTGTGGTACTGGCGCAAGAAGAAGCCCGTCTCCTCAATCATAATTACATAGGTACCGAGCACATTCTGCTTGGCCTGATTCACGAAGGCGAGGGTGTCGCTGCCAAAGCGCTCGAGTCGCTTGGCATCTCACTCGAGGCCGTTCGTAATCAGGTCGAAGAGATCATTGGTCAGGGTGGCACCTCGCCGAGCGGGCATATCCCGTTTACTCCACGCGCCAAAAAGGTGCTCGAGCTGTCATTGCGCGAAGCACTGCAACTGGGCCACAACTACATCGGTACCGAGCACATCCTGCTCGGTCTGATCCGCGAAGGCGAAGGCGTCGCTGCCCAAGTCCTCGTCAAGCTCGGTGCTGACCTGTCACGCGTTCGCCAGCAGGTCATCCAGCTGCTGTCTGGCTACAGCGGTCCTGGTGGCCAGGGCGGTGGCGACCCCGAAAAGGCCGGCGCTACCAGCGGCGGCGTCGGTGGCGAGAGCCCATCGGGTTCGCTCGTGCTCGACCAGTTCGGCCGCAACCTCACCCAACTCGCTCGCGACAAAGAGCTCGATCCGGTTATCGGACGAGTGCGCGAGACCGAGCGGGTCATGCAGGTCCTGTCGCGTCGCACCAAGAACAACCCGGTGCTCATCGGCGAACCCGGCGTTGGTAAAACCGCCATCGTCGAAGGCCTGGCGCAGATGATCGCCAACGACGACGTTCCCGAGACGATCAAGGGCAAGCAGCTCTATACGCTCGATCTCGGCGCACTCGTCGCCGGCAGCCGCTATCGCGGTGACTTCGAAGAGCGACTGAAGAAGGTCCTCAAAGAAATCAAGACACGGGGCGACATCACCTTGTTCATCGACGAGATCCACACGCTCGTCGGTGCCGGTGCTGCCGAAGGCGCTATCGACGCTGCGTCGATCCTCAAGCCAATGTTGGCTCGCGGCGAGCTGCAGACCATTGGTGCCACAACCACCGACGAATACCGCAAACACCTCGAAAAGGACGCCGCACTCGAGCGTCGCTTCCAGCCAATCAAGGTCGAAGAACCGACCGTTGCCCACACGATCGAGATCCTCAAGGGCCTTCGCGATCGTTACGAGTCACATCACCGGGTGACCATCACCGACCAAGCGCTGGTATCGGCGGCCAATTTGGCCGACCGTTACATCGCCGATCGCCATCTCCCCGACAAGGCAATCGACCTCATCGACGAAGCGGGCTCTCGCCTGCGCATCAAGCGCATGGCGACACCGCCTGATTACAAAGAGATCGAAGACGCGCTCGCCAAGGTCACCGAAGACAAGAAGGCTGCGGTCGAGTCGCAAGACTTCGAACTCGCCGGGTCGCTGCGAGATCGTGAAAAGGAGTTGCTCCTCGAGAAGGAGCAGCTCGAGATCGAGATCAAGGCCAAGGGCGTCGACTTGTTCGACGAGGTCGACGAAGAAGCCGTCGCCGACGTGTTGTCGGTATGGACCGGCATCCCCGTCTACAAGCTCACCGAACAAGAAACCGCCAAGCTTCTACGCATGGAAGACGAGCTGCACA
>JBDNHG010000377.1:0-3976 GCA_041688925.1 Acidimicrobiales bacterium
GCAGCAGCGATTGCTGCTCTGCTCATTTCAGAAGAAGCACCGCCGCCACCGCCACCACCGTCGCCACCACATGCCGTCGCAAATAGGGCGAACGCTGCCACCGTCAGCAGCAGCTTGCGGCTAAAGATATGTATGGATTTCGTCACGAGGCAGAACTCCGGGTCAGGGAACGGTTTGAAAACCCTGGCCCTGTCAGGCGTATTCCCGATAGCGCCGAATAGCGAGACGCCGAGAGTGGCTGAGGCTCTGAGTATGCGAAGCAAGACATGACGACACCTCTATCGGCACGAGTTGCACCGCCGAAAGGCACCGCAGCAAAAGAGAACCGGGCAAAACAAAGCCCGGGTTCGAAAGTGACGACCAGGCGATCTGCGGCACACTTCAGGCTTCGTTGAGAGCTGCTGCGTTCCCGCCCTGACTCGATTCACAAACTGAAGTTGCACAGGACCCGGCCGTCACATTCCAACCCGGGCTCCTTTCACGATAGCGTGTCAACTTCCGTTGCGGAACCTCCGGGTTCCACAACATGGAGGAGTGCGAGAGCGGCCGAATCGGCACGCTTGGAAAGCGTGTGTAGGGAAACTTACCGTGGGTTCGAATCCCACCTCCTCCGCAAAAGTATTGTAGATAACACAACAGTCCCACGGATTCGGATTTCGTTCGAGATCGACGAGTGATCCACCGATGCATCCGTAGGCATCGGCGCCTTGGGGGACAGCGAAGGTTCCCGTGGCGTTATACGTTTCGGCGTTGTCAAACGTCGACTCGGTGGTGATGACGATCGGGGTGACACCTTCGACGCCGTGATCGACGCCGACAATTAGCTCAGCCTCGACAAGCGTGAAGGTGAGGTTGCCGCCCGCTACCCCGTCGTTGGTTCCGTCGTCGAACGCCTGGAAGTAATAGGTCACGTTCGCCTCGGCTACACCAACGAGTGGCATTGGTCGCTGGCGCCCCACACAACTCCTCGTCATCGCTGTCGGAGGTAGCCGACGTCGTGTCGACCTCGGTGGTGAACGGCGTAGCAGCGTAGAAATGTTTCTGTAATGCCTGTTCCGCACGCGACGCCGGTCAACGTTGAATGTGTATGGTAAGAAGAACTTATACACATAGGAGACGGACGATGCGAACCAACATCGTGATCGATGATGACCTGATGACCCAAGCCCTCGAGGCCACGGGGGCGCAGACCAAACGCGAAGTCGTTGAGCTCGGGCTGCACATGCTCGTACGACTACGAGCACAGTCCGAGCTGCGATCGCTTCGAGGGCAGCTGGAATGGTCTGGCGACCTGTCTGAGCTCCGAACGACGCGGTAGCGATGATCATCGTCGACTCGAGCGTCTGGATTGACTACTTCAACGGCACGACAACGGCCGAGTCAGATCTCCTCGACACGCTCCTCGGCGTAGAACCGTTGGCGATTGGCGACTTCATCTTGCTCGAGGTTCTGCAAGGCTTCCGGAAGGAGAAGGACTTCGAAACGGCTCGTCGATTCTTGGCGCAGCTCACGCTGTTCGAGCTACTCGACCAAAGTCTTGCCGTTGCCGGAGCAACAAACTACCGATACCTGAGGAAACGAGGTGTGACCGTACGAAAGTCGGTGGACACGGTGATTGCGACCTTTTGCATTGAGCGAGGTCACACCTTGCTCTTCTCCGATCGAGACTTTGACCCCTTCGTCGAACATCTGCACCTGCGCTCAGAGATGAAACGCCACTAGCGCCCCTACTGCCCAGGAACACAACGACTAGACGCCAGGCTGTCGCACCGCCGATCGCGCCCGACCGCCGCTGTTTCCATCCGGATTGCCGCCGCCGACTACTGTTGCGCCAGGCGGGATCCTTGCAGGAGGAACGGGCAATGAGTGAATACGGCTATGGCTGGTGGCAAGCGGCGGACGAGCGGTGGTATCCACCCGAACAACATCCGTCGCACGACCCCAACGACTCGAATAGTTACGGCTGGTGGCAGGCAGCCGATGGCGCCAGCTACCCGCCCAATCGTCATCCTGAATACCGGGCGGCACCTGCAACGCCGATGGCACCAGCGTCACCCGCAGCCGCAGCCACGATGCCTCCCCCTCATCGCCATCAGGGCCACCACCGCCTGGCGCTCCGCCCGCGTCCCCGCCTGGCAAGGCCTTCACTCCCACAGTGATCGGCATGCTCGTGGCGGTGCTGCTGATCATCATCGGCAGCGTGCTGCCTTGGGCGACGATCAACCTGGGGATCGTCAGTCAGAGCATTGGTGGTCTCGACGGAGATGGCGGCATCACCATTGTGCTCAGCCTCGTTGCCGGTCTCTTGGTGTTCCTCTCGAAGGGACGCAAAATCGGCTTTGCAATCGGGGCCGTCGTGGCCGTCGTTCTGTGTGCCTTGATCGCCGTGATTGACATCTCAGACGTCAGTTCGACGTTCGACGGCTCGGGGCTCGATGCAGGCGTGTCGGTCGGCATCGGTCTCTGGCTTGTGCTCGTTGCCTCACTCTGCGCCATCGCCGCCGGCATCAAGCTCATCATCGACTGCCGCCGCAGCTGACAACGAGCCACTACCACCCAAAACCTCGAGCTGCATTGAGCTACATCAAGCGCACTTGCGTTGGAGTGCGTTCGAGCAGCAGCCAGTAAGAGATTGCGCGAGTAGGCAGAGCGAGTAGGCAGAGCGCGAAGCTCGAAAGCCGCGCAACTCGTGGGCCTGCCAGAGGACTTGTCGACCTACTCGCTAGGCCCCTAAGACCCACAGCCAGTAGTCGGTCTTGTCATCACCGGTCGTTGGCGCGCCCCGACTATGGCTGGCCCCACTGGTTGAATGAGCTGACTATCTCGAGTGGCTTACGGGTCACGGGCCCGAAGTTGCCTTGTGGGTAGCCGAGCGGCAGGCAATACACGACCTGCGCTGTTGTTGGGATGGCAAACAGTTCGTGCACCCGGTCCTCGACCGATGCATGCAACGTCGTGATGGTGCTTCCAACGCCGAGCGCCCGTGCGGCCAGCAACAGGTTCTGCACCGACGGGATGATCGAGTTCGCCGCCGCTGCTCCTTTGGCGAGGGCGCACACAAAGACCAGCGCCGGCGAGTTGCCAATGTCGTCGGCAAGTCGCATCGCACCCTTGTACGCGTCGGGAAGATCGTCGGGCGTGTACCAGCCCGAGTCATTTCGTTTCGCCCACCAAGCCTCGTGGTAGAGGGGCGCGAACTCGGCACGCAGCGCCGCGTCGGTGACAACAAGGAAGTGCCACGGCTGCATGTTTACGACGTTGGGCGCTTGCCGGGCGGCGTCGAGGATCAGACGCAGGTCATCGTCGGGGATGGGATCGGGCTTGTGACGACGGATCGCCCGCAGCGTGTACATCGCCTCGCCCAGCGCCATGTTCAGTCGCCCGTCCATCATCTCGCTCCTCACGCGTGTGTGGCCGACGCTAGTGTGCACTCCCCACTGGAGTGCACATTCGTGCCGCCAAGAGCGGGCTGGTTGCAGGGCGAAGTCGCCTGCATGTCCAGGTCTGCAAAGCTGTTTGGTATGAACAAGTTGACCCGACCGCTGACGGCACTTCTGCTGATCTTCGCTCTCCTCTTCGCCGCATGTACCTCAGACGATGAGGTGGTCACGGCCGAGCCAACAGCCGACCCAACATCGGCGCCGACCAGTGTTCCCGAAGCCACCGTTCCGGCCGAAGCAACGGTTGCGCCGACGACAGCGCCCCAGGCCACGACTGCGCCCGAACCAACGGCGCCTGAACCCACCGTTGCAGCGACAGCAGCGCCGACCGCGGCCCCCTCGCCAACACCTGGACTCGCGGGCGAGCCGTGGGATCTCTACGTGCCGCTCGAGGGCGAGATCGTGGCCGTCGTCGGCGTTGCACACGACGACATTCTCGAGGTGCACGAAGGACCGGGTGAGAGCACGCCACTCGTCGGCACCCTTGCACCGCTCGCCGACGATGTGGTCTCTGCCGGCGAAGGTCGCATGCTTCC
>JBDNHG010000378.1:0-2935 GCA_041688925.1 Acidimicrobiales bacterium
CTGATTTCGTTTATGTACGACGCGGTGTTGGCGAAGTCGATGGCGTTACGGGCATAGATGTTGGCAACCGTCGTGCCGAACTCGATGGTCGAGGTTTCATGCGCCATGGATAGACACAAGCTCAGACTGTCGCCAAGACTTGGGCAATAGATGCCCGAAAAACCTCGCTGCTCGATTTCTTTGGCCAGCTCGATGGTGCGGGCGCGACGGCTCGGTACAGCGGCCAGGGACAACGCGGGGAGTTGAGTCATGGTTCCTTCTTCTACAGATCAGACTGCGCCAGATTCGCGCATCGCGCCCCCCTGATCCCATTCGTGACCGAGAACAATTGCTGGCACCACTCAATCAGCGCAGTATCGGCGGCCCCTTCGCGAGTGATCTGAACGGGTACAGCCCGCCTCGTGGCTGGCCTGTCGCATATCCTCTGGCCATGCAAAACAAGGACCACGAGTGTTTCACGGTCGAAATCGTCGATCGAGTCGGGTTGGTCACCATGTGCCGACCCGAACGCAGCAATTCCATGATTCCGTCGTTCTGGAACGAACTACCTGCCATCGTCGACGAACTGTCGAATGGCGGCAAGGTCAGGGCCATGGTGTTGGCAGCCGAAGGGAAACACTTCTGTTCCGGCATGGATCTCGAGGTGTTCGCAAGCAGCGACAGCATCAGCGCAGGCGATGCCGCTGACGGCGCGCCGACAAAAGGACATCGCAGCCGCCGCAACGAGCATTTTCGAAGCACGGCGCTCAAATTGCAAGACACCTTCACCGCACTCGAGCGTGCCCGCATGCCCGTCTTGTCTGCCATTCAGGGGGCGTGCGTCGGTGGCGGTATCGACATGGTGTCGGCGACCGACATGCGCTACACCACCGAGAACGCATGGTTCAGCATCCATGAGATCAACATCGGCATGACCGCCGATGTCGGCACGCTCCAGCGCATGCCAAAACTTGTGCCCGAAGGAATCGTGCGCGAGCTTGCCTATACCGGCCGACGGTGGAGCGCTGTCGAAGCCAAAGCCGCTGGCTTCGTCAACGAGACGTACCCCGATCACGAAACATTGCTCGATGCCGTTATGAACGTGGCCGGCGAGATCGCGTCGAAGAGCCCGATGGCGGTGTGGGGAACCAAACAGACCATGCATTACACCCGTGATCACACGGTTGCCGATGGTCTCGAGTTCATCGCCAACTGGAATGCCGCGATGTTCGACACCGACGACATGGCCGAAGCGTTCACCGCCTCGATCGAACAACGCAGCGCCGACTTCCCCGACCTGTGGCTCCTCAGCGACGGGCTCTAACCCATGGTGTGGTCCAGAAAGAACGACAGCGCCGATGCGCATGGCGGCGCCGGCAAGCCGTCGTCGTCTGGGATGTCGACATCTGTCGATCCAGGGACGGGCATCGACTTCGCGAAGTACGAACTCGACGAACTCGGCGCAAACATCCGCTCGATTGTCGACGTACCCGGAGCGATCGGGCAGGCGCTCAAATATGTGCTGACCATTCCGTTTGTGGTGGCGATCGTGGTCTGGATCGTGTTCAGCTCGCGCATTGCTGCCTGGATATTCGTGCCCTTCGTCATCGGCGCATTCGTGCTCGGCGGCTACTTCGTTGCCCGAAAACGCGTCGACCTCGTTGCGGGCGCATCGAATGAGCGCTCTGCGGGCGGTGCGCCATGACGACGACGCAGCATTCGCAACCGCCACGTGGGACGACAACGGCCCCGCCGGACTCATCATTGTCACCTTCACCAACGTCGTGCCAACCGGCCAGCCAGTCGTACCAACAGTGGTCGCGCTGCGTTCGTTTGTCGCCGACCAGTGGGATCTGCATCTGAGCGAATTACGACCGGCGTTCGGCGAATAGCCACGTAAGGCACCATTTCGGCGTAAGGTTTTCTTCATGCCACGGAGCTGGTCGTCGATTGACGACTTCGAAGCATTCCTGAACGACGGCGGCATCGTCGAGCCAGACGATGCCATGCCCGACGAATACCGCAACGCGGTGTTCCGGTTCATCGAGCTACACGCCAACAGCGAACACATGGGCGGGCTGACCGAACGCGACTGGATTCCTCGCACGCCTGGACTACGCCACAAGATGGCGGTCATCGCAAAAACCCAAGACGAATTCGGCCACGGACACCTGCTGTACATGGTTGCGGCCGACATGGGCGTCAAGACCCGCCTCGAGATGCTCGAGGACCTCTTCGCCGGCAAAAGCCGATTCCACAACGTCTTTCACTATCGGGCCAAGACCTGGGGCCACCAAGTGGCCATCGCCTTCTTGGTCGATGCTGCCGCGCTTGCCAGCCAACAAGCGGTATTCAAGAACTGCTCCTATGGCCCCTACCGACGCATCCTGAAACGCATTATCTCCGAAGAAGGTTTCCACATGCGGCTGGGCGAAGATCGCATGATGCGCATCGCCCAAGGCACCGAGATGCAGCGTGCGCTGTTCCAGCAGGCGATCGACGACTGGTGGTGGCCGGCACTTCAGCTGTTTGGCCCCGACTCGAAGCCCAACGACCTGCTGCTGCGATGGCACATCAAATCTGAGCGCAACGAGGTGCTCCGCGACCGGTGGGTGCAAAAGTTCGTGCCCATGTTGCAGAGCTACGGCTTCACCATCCCTGACCCCGGATTGCGTTTCGATACCGAACTCGACCGATGGGTTGCCGGTCCAATCGACTGGGAGCCACTCAAGAAGACGTTCGCGAACGTCGGCCCCGACTCGAAGCCCAACGACCTGCTGCTGCGATGGCACATCAAATCTGAGCGCAACGAGGTGCTCCGCGACCGGTGGGTGCAGAAGTTCGTGCCCATGTTGCAGAGCTACGGCTTCACCATCCCTGACCCCGGATTGCGTTTCGATACCGAACTCGACCGATGGGTTGCCGGTCCAATCGACTGGGAGCCACTCAAGAAGAC
>JBDNHG010000379.1:0-3182 GCA_041688925.1 Acidimicrobiales bacterium
CAGCTGACGTGGCGCACGACTTCACCATGCCGAAGCTCGGGCTCACGATGACCGACGGCACGATCCGCAAATGGCTGGTGGCCAATGGCGCCATGGTGCATGCCGGTGAACCCGTGTTGGTGATCGAAACAGACAAGGTCGAGACCGAAGTCGAGGCCCGTGAATCGGGCCTATTGACGATCTCAGCCATCGTGGGCGAAACCTACGACTGCGGCGCTGTCCTCGGCCGACTGCTTGGCGAGGGCGAGGCGGCTACGCCTGCTACGCCTGCAGCGCCTCTCGTGTGGGTTTCCGAGCTGGCGCCGGTCGCGACGCCAAGTGACACGGCAGCGCCCGAGCAGTCAACTGCGGCGCCCGAAGTGATGTACGAAGACGTGGCCAAGCGTGGCCAAGGCGGACGAATACTGGCGTCACCCATGGCTCGAAACGCGGCACGAAATAGCGGCGTCGCGCTGGCGAACATCACCGGAACCGGGCCCGGGGGCCGCATCGTCGCCGATGATGTGGTTGGCCGCGTCGAAGCGCTGGCGACGGCACCAACACCGGCACCAAGGCACAATGGCGCGATCGCGTCGGCCGGCGACGGCGGCCGCATCCTGGCATCGCCGATGGCCCGGTCGGCAGCACGCGATCTCGACATCGACCTGACCCGCATTATCGGTACCGGACCTGGCGGTCGCATCGTCGCCGACGATGTGTCCAGTTTCGCCGCAGGTCGTGACGCCAATCCCAATCCCGTTCTCATGCCTGATCTCGCTTCAGGTGCCGAGCCTGTTGCCGATCCCACTCGGGTCGCGGTCACGCCGTCACCGAGTGTCTCGACGAGTACGTCTTCAAATCTCAGTGCTACTGGCGGCGGGCGCATGTTGGCCGAACTGCTCGGCATCGATTTGCGGGCCGTCCCCGCATCGTCGCCCGGTGAGCGGGTCACACGCGAGGACGTCGCTGCGTGGGTGCGTGAACAGCTGAACTCGACGTCGACGGGCGCCACCTACGCTTCCGCCGTCGCCTCACCTGTCGCTACAGCACCTGCAATGCCGCTTCTGCAAGAACCGTCCAAGCTCGTGCCTCTTCGCGGTATGCGCGGCATCATCGCCGAACGCATGCACGCATCGCTGACCGACATGGCACAGCTCACGCTGAGCGTCGACGCAGACATGGACGCAGTCAATGCCGAGCGCAATCGGCTCAAACTTGCCGATCTGCCCGTTCCTGGATACACGGCATGGGTGGTCGCTGCGGTTTCGAGGGCTCTGGCCGACCATCCCTGCGTTAACAGCCAGGTCACACCCGACGGTGTCGCCTACCTGCCCGAGGTTCACCTGGGTGTCGCCGTATCGCTCGACGGTGGGCTCATAGTCCCCGTAATCAGAAACGCAAATACCCTGGCGGTCGTCGACCTGCACACGGCGGTCGCCGACCTCGCAGCCAAAGCCCGTGACGGCAAACTCGAGCTGCATGACCTCGAGGGCGGCACCTTTTCAGTGACCGCCCTGGGCATGTATGGCGTCGACGTGTTCACGCCGGTCATCAATCCGCCGAACACGGCAATCCTGGGCGTTGGCCGACTGCGCACCGAGACCCAGTGGCACGACGGCGTTCCGGCGCCGCAGACGGTCATGACCCTCAGTCTCACCTGGGACCATCGGGCATTCGACGGGGCGCCCGCCGCCGAGTTCGCCCAATCAATCGTCCGATACCTCGAAGACCCTGCTCAGTTGGCCGGGTGAGCGACAAACCTGCATTCGGTGAGCTGCTAGCTCAGGACAACGTCAGCGAGGTCTGCGAACTGCGTTCACCTCTGCTGGGTTTCATGGCGTATCACGGTGGCCAGCTCGAAAAAGTCACCGATGTCATCGCCAGCGAAGCAGCCATGGCGTCAGGCTGCTCCTATTACGGTGTCTTGCAGACCGATGAAGAGTCTGTAGTGCACCTGCCGTCGAAGACGGTCGCTCCGGCCGAGTCTCCGCTGCTGGCGCAATTTCTGGGTCATGTCGATGCGGTGGTGACAGTGCACGGCTATGGACGCAAGCGCCTCTGGCACGCACTCTTGCTTGGTGGTCGCAACCGCGAACTCGCCAACCATGTCGCCGTGTACTTGCGACGGCGACTTCCTGACTACGACATCATCGACAATCCCGCAGATCTACCGGCCGCTCTTGCCGGTATGCATCCGTCGAATCCGGTCAATCTGCCACCCTCGTGCGGGGTGCAGATCGAACTGCCTGCGACGGTCCGGTGGAATCGCAAAGGCCGCCACTGGAGCGATCTGGGCTCACATGGCCGTGCCCCCCAGGTTCAGGCCCTGATCGATGCTCTGTCTGAAGCCGCTCGCCAATGGATTGCTGATTCCAATGGTTCGCAGGCATTGGATCGACCGAATGAACACAACTGATCCGCCAACCGAGGGCGGTGGTTTCGCAGATCGTTACATTGTCGAGGGAATTGCCTCGGGGTCTCGCGGGGTTCCGGCTCTGTAGTTAACAACCCTGTCACCCCAACCCTGCAGCGAGACCGGCCTCTCGCTGTGCTGGAATGAGTAGACATGCCGATGCCAATCCAAACGCTCAACGATCGCCACAGGCCCCTGGTTTGGCTGCTCAGCGGTGCGATCGCTCTTGCCCTAGTCCTCGCAGCCTGTGGCAGCGAGGACGACGACCTCGCAGCGGCTGCCGCCGTTGACCCCATCGAAACGAATGACGGAGGGGTGTTGGTGAAGCCACCTGACGTGCTCGATGGCGAACCCGCCGTCGAGCTACCTCCCTTGGTCGAGGGGCTGGATGCAACGCCGATCGTCTCCTTCGACTACTTCGACGGCACGGCTGGTTCCACTGCCGAGTTCACCGGCCGCCCGACCGTGCTCAACTTCTGGGCCAGCAACTGCGCACCCTGCGTTGCCGAAATGCCCGAGTTCGAAGAAGTACATCTCGCGCTGGCCGACCGAGTCGACATTGTTGGAATGAACGTCGCTGACGTCAGCCGCGACGCTGCGGTTGCTTTGGCCGAACAAACCGGTGTCACCTATCCGTTGGCCGACGACACCGACTCGGCCGTATTCCGTGAGTTCGGCGGCTTCGTCATGCCGACCACCGTTTTCCTCAACGCTCAGGGTCAGGTCGCCTATGCCTGGTCAGGCGTGCTCACCGGAGACGAATTGACCCGTCTCATCAACGAACACATTC